>DVLR01000388.1 GCA_018715425.1 Candidatus Merdenecus merdavium | reverse complement strand
CCAAAAAGCCGGAAAACCGCGTGTTTTCAAGGAAAAATGGCATTTTGTCTCGTTAGTTAAATGGATATAACATGGTCCTCCTAAGACTAAATTATAGGTTCGATTCCTATACGAGACGGCCAGTTAAAAGCGTTCGATTATTAGCAGAAATGCAAATAATGGGGCGCTTTTTTGATAAGAAAAATGTATGATTTTATTGCTTTGAGGATGATTTTCAGCTAATACAATGAAATAATTGTTAGCTGGCAGCTAATAAAAAATAGAGTTTTGCAAACAGACTGTATCAGAGATATTGCTAACATTTGGGGTAGTATCTGTTGTCACCACGGATTTAGGGATGTAAAATACAGTAAATCTAAGGGAAAATTCTTTGCAGAATATAATTTGCAAACATATATTAGCTGAAACAATAGAGAAATATATTAGCTGTAGCTAATAGCAAACGAGATGCTCGTTTGGAACTGATTTCAAAAATAATCGGATCCAGACGGGCTTTTTTTGTCTGACCGAAGAAGGAGGAAATGATGACGGAAGTAACGAAAGAATTTATTCCGAAGAATGAAGATGAGAAGATTATTGAAATTGAGATTGAAAGACTCTGTTCTTTTAAAAATCATCCTTTTCAAGTGAAAGATGATAAAGAGATGCATTTGCTAAAAGAAAGTATTGAGAAGTACGGAATTCTCAATCCATTGATTGTCAGGCCTGTGCCAGATGGAGTCTATGAGATTATATCCGGTCACAGAAGAAAACATGCAGCTGAGTTACTGGGGTATCGAAAAGTACCAGTAATTATCCGTGTGATGACAGAAGATGAATCTATTTTGAATATGGTGGATTCTAACCTGCACAGAGAAAAAATCAGTTTCAGTGAAAAGGCTTTTGCTTACAAAATGAAAAATGATGTGCTGAAAAGAAAATCAGGTAGGAAAAAAGGTCAAATTGACCACAAAACAAAAAGAAAGAGAACAGTAGAGATTATCAGTGAAGAATGTGGAGATAGTCCAAAGCAGGTACAAAGATATATTTCATTGACGAAACTAATACCTGAGTTCTTACAGAAATTAGATGATGAATTGATATCTTTTAATCCGGCAGTTGAAATTTCAGCATTAAAAGAAGAAGAACAAAAACAACTATTAGAAGCAATGGATTATGCTCAGGCTGTTCCGTCTTTATCACAGGCACAGCGGATTAGAAAATTGAGCAAAGAAAACCAACTTACATTAGAGAAGATGCAGGAAATTATGAGTGAGATAAAAAAAGGTGAGATTACGAGAGTTGCCTTTACGAATGAGCAGCTTCACAAATATTTTCCAAGCAGATATACACCGGCAATGATGAAACGAGAAATTATAGCATTGTTGAAAATCTGGCAGGAAGAAAATTGGATGAAATAAATGGAGGAAAACAGTATGTGCAAAGTCATTTCAGTAGCAAACCAGAAAGGCGGAGTCGCAAAAAGTACAACGACTTTAAATCTTGGAGTTGGGTTGGCAAGACAAGGGAAAAAAGTGTTATTGATTGATGCGGATCCACAGGGAAGCTTAACTGCAAGTCTTGGATATGTAGAACCGGATGATATTGGAACTACACTTGCAACTATTATGATGAATATTATAAATGACGAGGAAATTGTTGAGGAAGAAGGCATTTTGCATCATGAGGAACACGTGGATCTCCTACCGGCCAATATTGAGTTATCTGCTCTGGAAGTAACCATGAGTAATGTAATGAGTAGGGAACTGATCATGAAGGAATATATTGATACGATGCGATCACGATACGATTATATTTTGATTGATTGTATGCCGAGCTTGGGAATGATGACCATCAATGCTTTAGTAGCTTCTGATACGGTTTTGATACCTGTACAAGCTGCATATCTGCCGGTTAAAGGACTTCAACAGTTGATCAGGACTATTTCTATGGTAAAGAAGAGATTGAACCGAAAGCTGACGATACAGGGAATTCTTTTGACAATGGTGGATTTTCGTACTAATTACGCCAAAGATATTGCTTCCAGAGTGAGAGAAACTTATGGATCTAAGATTTCTATCTTTGAAAATGTCATTCCACTATCAGTTAAGGTAGCTGAAGCAAGTGCGGAAGGAAAAAGTATTTATTGTCATTGTCCAAAGGGAAAAGTATCTATGGCTTATGAAAATCTGACACAGGAGGTTTTGGAAAATGAAAAGTAGAAGCGCAGAAAAAATCAAATTGACAAGCATTGATGAATTGCTGGGAGTAGTCAATGAAGAATCGGCAATGGAGATTGATATCAGTAAAATTCATGCTTTTAAGGATCATCCATTTAAGGTATTGGATGACGAAAAGATGACAGACTTGGTGGAGAGTGTAAAGGCAAAAGGGATACTGACACCAGTTTTGTTACGATCCGATGGTGAAGATGGATATGAGATGATATCAGGTCATCGAAGAATGTACGCGGCTATTAGAGCTGGCTTGGAAACAATTCCTGCAATTGTCAGAGAGCTGTCAGATGATGATGCAGTAATCGCCATGGTAGATGCCAATATTCAACGAGAAGAGTTACTTCCGAGTGAAAAAGCATTTGCTTATAAGATGAAACTGGATGCGATGAAGAGACAGGGAAAAAGAGCTGATTTAACTTGTGGTCATAATGGCCACAAGTTGGGTAAGAAATCAAGAGAAGAGTTAGGGGAACAAGTAGGGGAGAGTGCTCGTAATGTTCAGCGTTACATTCGACTTACAGAATTAATCCCGGAATTATTAGATATGGTAGATGCAAAGAAATTGAATTTTACCATTGCCGTTGATATTTCCTACATTGATAAGGAAATGCAGAAATGGATTTATGA
>DVLR01000387.1 GCA_018715425.1 Candidatus Merdenecus merdavium | reverse complement strand
TAAATACAAAGGAAGGAATCTTAATCACACCTAAGCAAGAGGAGGTTATTATTACACTATGATGATAAAGGGATTAAGGAGGCGAAAAGCTTCCTTAATCCCTTTGGAACAACAGAGAACCAGGTGAGATGCAGGTTTGGATTAGAACCAAGTAGTTGAAGACGAAACAAAAAGAATACTAACAATATCAAAACAATACCATAAATAGTACTGGCGCGATTGCTGCTGTCTATTTATGGTATTTTTTGTGGAATTTCATTTTTATGTATAGAATGGAAATGGACAAGGATATCTTGATGTGATACTATATCATAGATGATACGCAGTAAGAAGGGAGGAAGAGTATTGTTTCACAAACTAAAAAAATTATTCACGTATTATAAACCATATAAAAAACTATTTTTGGCAGATATGTTATTTGCCATTGTAGGAGCAGGAGTCACATTAGCCATTCCTTTGATTGTACGTTATATTACCAATGTGGTGGTATTGTTACCAGCTTCAGAGGCATTAAACTCTATTATTAAGCTTGGCGGGTTTATGCTTATTCTCGTTGCCATAGAATTTATATGTAATTATTTTATTGCTTATTATGGACATATTATGGGTGCTAAGATTGAATCGAATATGAGATATGAAATTTTTGAACATTATCAAAAGCTATCTTTTACTTTTTTCGACAATCAAAAAGTAGGGCAACTGTTATCAAGAGTCACCAGTGATTTATTCGATATTAGCGAGTTGCTACACCATGGTCCAGAAGATGTGGTGATCTCTATTATTAAATTAGTAGGATCTTTTATTATTTTGGCTGGGATTAACATGAAATTAACCCTGGTAGCATTTGCTTTTGTACCGATCATTGCAGCCTATGCGTTTTATTTTAATGTTAAGATGAAAAGAGCATTTTCGTTGAATCGTGCTAGGATTGCTGATATTAATAGTCAGATCGAAGATAATTTATCTGGTATCAGGGTGGTAAAATCCTTTGCCAATGAAGAGATTGAAATGCAAAAATTTCAAAAAGGAAATGATCGTTTTGTAGAATCTAAAAGACTCAGTTATAAGTACATGGGGGGATACCATTCAGGGATTGGTGCTTTAACTACCCTTGTAACCATTTCGGTTCTAGTTGTTGGAGGTTTCTTCATTACTAAGGGATCTGTAAATGTATCTGATTTAGTGGTATTTTTACTTTATGTTAACAATTTTATCGAACCAGTGAAGAAGTTAATTGCCTTTACAGAGCAATTTCAGAATGGATATACGGGCTTTGAACGTTTCCTTGAAATTCTAGATGTAGATCCAGATATTGCAGATAAAGAGGATGCAATTGCAATGAAGGATGTAAAAGGTGATGTAGAGTTTGAGGATGTTAGCTTCCATTATGAAGAAAACCAGGACATTCTTCATCAGATTAACTTAAGTGTTCATGCTGGAGAGTATGTTGCCCTTGTGGGAAGCTCAGGGGCTGGTAAGACAACCTTATGTAGTTTGATTCCAAGATTCTACGACGTCAGTTCGGGAAGTATCCGTATCGACGGAATGGATATTAGAGATGTAAAATTAGATGATCTAAGAGCAAATGTGGGAATTGTGCAGCAAGATGTATATCTATTTGCTGAAAATGTTATGAATAACATCCGTTATGGGAAACCAGATGCAACAGATGAAGAAGTCATCGAAGCAGCTAAGAAAGCCAATGCCCATGATTTTATTATGGAATTGCCAGATGGATACTATACAGATATAGGTCAAAGAGGAGTGAAGATTTCTGGCGGGCAGAAACAAAGATTATCCATTGCCAGAGTTTTTCTTAAGAATCCACCAATTTTAATTTTTGATGAAGCAACTTCAGCTTTAGATAATGAAAGTGAAAAGATCGTTCAAGATTCCCTAGAGGAATTAGCCAAAGATCGTACGACTTTTGTCATTGCTCACAGATTATCTACAATTAAAAATGCAGGCACCATCCTTGTTCTCACCGAAGAGGGCATTGTAGAGAGGGGAAGCCACGAAGATCTTCTTGCTAAGAAGGGAATCTATTCCAATTTATACAATATGCAATTTAAAAAGGGTGTAGTATTCACCTAAATCATCATCAAGTAATCATGAAATAAATATAGGAAAAGGATAAAGGGATATCATGTTAAAGGAAGTTAATTTAGCGTTGATATTCCTTTTGAAATTTAAATGTGCTATAATGACTATAATAAGCATTACAATAAAAATAGATGGGAATGAAAATCAGATATTATGGAATTAGAATTTAGAAGACCAGAGTTAGAAGATAGGGAGCTCATTAATAGTCATTTAGCAAAACAATTTTCTAGAAGCTGTGAGCAAACATTTGCAAATACTTACCTGTGGTCTAGGCATTATAATGTTGTATTTACAATAGTAGAAGACACTTTGGTATTTATGAAGGATGATGAGGAACCAGCTTTTACCTTTCCAATTGGTCATCCAGAAGGTGTAAAAACAGCAATTGATACCATGATGGAGTACTGCGAGGAAAAGGGTATTGAATTTCAAATGTACAATATTACAGAAGGACAATTTGCTGCAATAGAGGAGTTTTATCCAGGTAGATTTCAAATTGAATATGATCGAGACGTGGCCGATTACGTTTATGAAACTGAAAAACTAGCCATATTAAAAGGTAAAAAATATCACGGAAAACGGAATCATATCAATCGATTTTTAGAGATGTATCCAAATTGGTCATATGAAGCAATGTCTGAAGATAATATAGAAGAATGCTTTCAGATGGCATTGGCATGGCGTGAAGAAAATGAATGTGAAACCGATGACGAAAAATTGGCAGAGATGTGTGTTACTTTAAATTATTTACGCTTATTTAAAGAGTTAGAGGTTGTTGGAGGAGTCCTTAAAATCGATGGAAAAGTGGTGGCATTTACCATTGGAGAGGCTGTTTGCTCAGATACTTTAGTGGTTCACATTGAAAAGGCCTTTGCTGACATTCAAGGAGCTTATCCTATGATAAACAAGGAATTTGTTCTTCATGAGGCAATGGGAAAATACGAATATGTTAATAGAGAAGAGGATACAGGTTCTGAAGGTCTAAGGAAGGCCAAGTTATCTTATCGTCCAGTTTTTCTTGTGGAAAAAGGCGTTGTTACAAAAAAAGAAGAAACAGAGCAATAAGTTTTGTTTAGAACAATAAGTAATAGATGGCTAGAAGGTAGAAAATAGGATTGTTTAGGAGGTAGATGTATGGAAAATTTTTCATTTCACAGCCCAACATATTTTGCTTTTGGCAGAGGAAAAGAAGAAAAGACAGGGGAATACGTAAAACAATTTGGTGGAACGAAAGTACTCATTCACTATGGAGGCGGTTCAGTACTTCGTTCAGGTCTTATGGATCGTGTGAAGAAATCACTAGAAAAAGAAGGAATCTCTTATATAGAGCTTGGTGGTGTAAAGCCCAATCCAAGAAGTGGATTAGTTTATCAAGGAATCCAGCTTTGTAAAGAGGAAGGTGTAGATTTCATCTTAGCTATTGGTGGTGGTAGTTCTATAGATTCAGCGAAAGCTATTGCAGCAGGTGCTGTATACGATGGAGACTTTTGGGATTTCTATGAAGGAAAAGTAGTGAAAAAAGCTTTAAAGATAGGAACAGTATTAACCATTGCAGCAGCAGGTAGTGAAGGCTCTCCAGATAGTGTTATTACAAGAGAAGAAGGTATGTTGAAAAGAGGAGCCTCAGGTGGTGCCCTTCGTCCCGTATTTTCAGTTATGAATCCTGAACTTACCATGACATTGCCAGCTTATCAAACATCTTGCGGTATTACAGATATTATGGCACATATTATGGAGCGTTACTTTACCAATACAAAAGATGTAGAATTTACAGATAGGCTATGTGAAGCTACGTTGTTAACTTTGATCAAAGAAGCACCTAAGGTACTCATCGATCCAAAGGACTATGAAGCAAGAGCTAATATTATGTGGGCTGGTATGGTCGCTCATAATAACTTACTTGGTGTTGGTAGAGAACAAGATTGGGCAAGTCATGGTATCGAACATGAATTATCTGCTCTTTATGATTGTGCTCACGGAGCTGGATTAGCAGTTATCTTCCCAGCATGGATGAAATACGTCTACCGTCATGATGTTTCGCGTTTTGCCCAATTTGCAGTACGAGTTTGGGGATGCGAAATGGATTTTGCAAATCCAGAGGCAACGGCTTTAGAGGGAATTGCAAGATTTGAAAGCTTCTTGACCTCTATTAATATGCCAGTTAATTTCCGACAATTAGGAGCAAAGGAAGAAGATATTCCTAAAATGGCAGAAAACATGAAATTAGGTAATGGCACTTGTGGAAATTTTGTAAAGCTTACGACAAAAGATGTGGAAAAGATTTATCAATTAGCATTATAGTGTGGATTACCTATATTAATAAAGGAAGATAAAAAGAGATGGACATTCACGTGATTCATCTCTTTTTATCTTGTAATCACTTTAGTAATTTGCTATGATAAAGGGAAATAAGCTAGAGTCAACCATTGAAAAACCCATGGTGATCCTAATGGTGAACATAGAAAAGAAAATATTGAGGTGATGGCAATGATATCAGAGAAAATGAAAGGTCACATAGAAGCAGGTTCAGCAATCAGAGTGATGTTTGAAGAGGGAAAGAGATTAGCCCAAATTTATGGACCAGAAAATGTGTATGATTTTAGTTTGGGAAATCCAAACGTGAAAGCGCCTGATAAAGTCAAAAAAACAATTATGGATATTCTTGAGAAAGAAGAATCAACAGTTGTTCATGGGTATATGAACAATTCTGGATATGAAGATGTGAGGCAGAGAGTAGCAGATCATCTAAATGACAAATACGGGACTTCTTTAGACCAAGGAAACATACTGATGACCGTAGGTGCTGCTGGTGGGCTAAATGTCATGTTTAAAACGTTGTTAGATCCAGGGGATGAAGTTATTGTTTTTGCACCGTATTTCGGAGAATACAAAAACTATGTAGATAATTATGATGGAGTTTTAGTTACAGTTCCACCGAATCCACCTACTTTTTTGCCAGATTTAGAAGCTTTTCGTTCTTCTATTACAAGAAAAACAAAGATCGTTATTTTGAATACACCAAACAATCCTACTGGGGTAATTTATTCAGAGGATACCATAAAAGAGCTTACAAAAATTTTAAAAGAAAAAGAAGAGGAGCTCCAAAGGAGTATCTATATTGTTTCCGATGAGCCATATAGGGAACTTGTATATGAACATCAGCATATTCCTTATATCACGAAGTATTATCATAATGCTATTGTTGGCTACTCCTACAGTAAATCTTTATCGTTACCAGGTGAACGAATTGGATACTTAGTTTTACCAAAAGAGCTAGACAGCTATGAAGACATAGTCAAGGCAGCAAATGTAGCAAACCGTATTTTAGGCTTCGTTAATGCGCCTTCTTTATTCCAAAAAGTGGTAGCTGAGTGTTTAGATGAAGAAGTAGATGTTACTTATTATAAAAGAAACAGGGACAAAATTTATCAAGGTTTATCTGATTTAGGATTTGAGTGTGTGAAACCACAAGGAGCGTTTTATCTTTTTTTGAAGTCTCCTATGGAAGATGAAAAGGAATTCTGCAAGCTGGCAAAAGAGCATCGCATTCTTTTGGTACAAGGAAGTTCATTTGGATGCCCTGGCTACGTCCGTTTAGCTTATTGCGTATCTTATGAAACCATCATAGCATCTTTGCCACAGTTTGAAAAATTAGCAAAAAAAGTGTTTCACAAGTGATTTGACTAATAAAAGATATTGAAACCAAGTAGTAGAGATAAGGAATGGATAAAAAAGAAAGATAGATAGGTAGATACATGGATGGATGGGATAGAAAGATAAAGGATATTTAGAGATAACCATGAAAGAAAAGAGAGGAATATAAGATGAGAACTTGGGAAAAAAACATTAGAAAAGTAGTTCCTTACGTACCAGGTGAACAACCGAAAAAAGCGAAGATGATCAAATTAAATACCAATGAAAACCCATACCCCCCAACACCTAATGCTAAAAAGGTTTTGGAAGAGTTTCATACAGAACATTTAAAACTTTATCCCGATCCCAAAATAGAAGATCTAACTCGTTGTATTAGTAAAACTTACGGTGTGAAAGAGAATCAGGTTTTTACAGGAATAGGTTCCGATGATGTATTAGCCCTTGCATTCCTGACTTTTTTTAATAGTGATGATCCGATCTTGTTTCCAGATATCACTTATTCTTTTTATGATGTATGGGCAGAACTTTATAAGATCAAGTATAAGACTGTAGCATTAACAGAAAATTTTACGATAGATCCTTTGGATTATAGACAGAAGAATGGAGGGATTATATTCCCTAATCCCAATGCTCCCACAGGAGTCTATGAATCTTTAGATACTATAGAAGAGATTTTAAAAGAGAATCCAGATAGTGTTGTAATCGTAGATGAAGCTTATATTGATTTTGCAGGTCCATCGGCTTTATCTTTAGTAGATCGTTACGATCACTTGCTAGTGGTTCAAACTTTTTCTAAGTCAAGATCCATGGCTGGAGTTCGCATAGGTTTTGCCATAGGAAATGAAATCTTAATTTCTTATTTAAATGATGTGAAATACTCTTTTAATTCTTATACCTTGAATGAACTCACCATTCGTTTAGGAATAGCAGCCTTAGAAGATAAAAACTATTTTGAAAAAAGAGTCAAGCAGCTGATTCACACAAGAGAGTGGACAAAAAGCCGATTAAAGGAATTATCTTTTTCCTTTCCTGATTCTCAAGGAAATTTTATCTTTGCATCTCATCCATCTAAACATGCAAAGGAAATCGTTCAAGAATTAAAGGAAAGAAATATTTACGTTCGTTACTTTGATAAACCTAGAATCAACAATTATTTAAGAATTACAGTAGGAACAGAAGAAGAAATGGAAGAGTTTATAGATCATTTAAAAGACATTTTAAAATAAGTACATATTTCTCTTGATTCGCCTAAAACTAATTGGTATGATAATGTAGATTGAGATTACATCAGAATATGAAATAGGAGTAGAGGACGAAACATATGAAGAAAAGAGTAGTAGTGGCCCTTGGCGGAAATGCACTGGGGAATGACTTAGAAGAACAATGGGAATCTGTAAAAAGAACGGTAAAGGTCATTGCGGATTTGGTCGATGAAGGTCTTCAGGTAGTCATCACTCATGGTAATGGACCTCAGGTTGGTATGCTTCAAACGGCTATGTCCGAATTTAGTGATTCACATAGTTATGCAAAACCTACACCCCTTACCGTTTGTATCGCTATGAGTCAAGGATATATCGGTTATGATTTACAAAATAGAATGTCAGCAGAGTTAGAAAAAAGAGGTAGGAATATTCCAGTCACTACTTTAATTACCCAAGTAAGAGTTGATAAAGAAGATCCTGCATTTTTAAATCCTACGAAACCAATTGGTAGATTTTTAACAGAAGAAGAAGCTAAGAAAAAAGAGACAGAAAATATTCATTTTGTTGAAGATTCTGGAAGGGGATATCGCCAAGTGGTCGCCTCTCCTGCACCTCAGGAAATCATTGAATTAGATACAATTAAAACACTGCTAGATGATCATCATATTGTGATTGCTTGCGGTGGTGGAGCTGTTCCTGTAATTAGGACGGAAGATGGATTAAAAGGGATCGATGCAGTTGTAGATAAAGATTATATCAGTGCTTTTTTAGCAAAAGAATTAGATGCGGATCAATTAATTATTCTGACTGCCGTAGAGCAGGTCGCATTAAACTATATGAAAGAGGATCAAGAATGGATATCTAAAATGTCTGTAGAAGAAGCCAAAGCTTACTCAAAGGAAGGACATTTTGCTCCTGGTTCTATGTTGCCAAAAGTAGAGGCAGCAGTACAATTTGCAGAATCAAAAAAAGGTAGAGAGACATTGATTACCTTGTTGGATAAAGCGAAAGATGGAATCAACGGGAAGACAGGAACCATTATATACTCCTAAAAGTTTATAAAGATAGAAAGAGTATGGCTTTGCAGGAAGTTGCAAAGACCATACTCTTTCTTACTTGTAATGGGGAAAAATAGAAATAAAAAATAAAAGAAAACTTATATTTTTATAAAAAATTTGCTTTTAAACTTAAAACTTGGTAGTATATCTTATGAGAAAAATTAGATATACAGATATAAAAGAGGGAAAGGAAGATACGATGGATGCTTACACGAGTTTTGCCTCTGTTTACGATGCTTTTATGGATAATATTCCATACGAATCATGGAGCCAATATGTCATAGAGCTTTTAAAGGATTACAAAATAGAAGAAGGCATTCTTTTAGAGCTAGGCTGTGGAACAGGAAATATGACATCCTTATTAGACCAGGCAGGCTTTGATATGATTGGAATTGATAATTCCCAAGAGATGCTGCAAATAGCCTTAGATAAAAGGGATGGATCTAATCAAAAAGATATTCTTTACCTTTTACAGGATATGAGGGAGTTTGAATTATATGGAACCGTGTCAGCCGTGATAAGCATTTGCGATTCTATCAACTATATTACGGAAGAAGAAGATCTTTTACAGGTATTTAAACTTGTGAATAATTATTTAGATCCTGGAGGATTGTTTATTTTTGATTTAAATACTATTTATAAATATAAAGAGATCCTGGGAGATTCTACCATAGCAGAAAATAGGGATGAGAGTAGTTTTATTTGGAACAACTATTATTATGAAGAGGACGATATCAACGAATATGAGTTATCTATTTTTGTTCGTGAAAAAGACAATTTATATAGAAAATTTGAGGAAACACATTACCAACGAGGATATGATTTAGAACAAATAAAAAATTTACTGCAAGAGGCGGGGCTTTCCTATGTAACAGCTTATGATGCTTTTACGAAACATCCTCCAAAAGAGGAGAGTCAACGAATTTACGTTATTGCAAGAGAATGTAAAAAAAAGGAGAAATAAATATGTCAGATTATATTGTAAGAGCAACAGCAGCGAAAGGTCAGATCAGGGCTTTTGCAGCTACAACAAGAGAATTAGTAGAAGAAGCTAGACAAGCTCATAACACAAGCCCCATTGCCACGGCAGCACTAGGGAGATTACTAACAGCTGGATCCATGATGGGCATTATGATGAAGGGAGAAAAAGATTTATTAACTCTTCAGATTAGAGGTGCTGGTCCAATGGGGGGATTAACGGTAACGGCAGATCATACTGGAAATGTAAAAGGATACGTTATTCATCCAGAGGTTATGTTGCCACCAAATGATCAAGGGAAATTAGATGTAGGGAACGCTTTAGGAGCGGGCCTTCTAAGTGTTACGAGAGACTTAGGACTAAAAGAACCATACTCAAGCCAGACAGCATTACAAACAGGAGAGATTGCAGATGATTTGACTTACTACTTTGCCACCTCAGAACAAGTTCCATCATGTGTAGGACTTGGAGTTTTGATGACGAAAGAAAATACGGTAAAACAAGGGGGAGGATTCATTATTCAATTGTTGCCTTTTGCAGAAGAGGAGACCATTCAAAAATTAGAAGATCATCTAAAAGAAATTACTTCTGTTACAGATTTATTAGATCAAGGTTACACTCCAGAGACGATTTTAGAAAAAATACTAGGGGATATGGACCTTGAAATTAACGAAAAGATACCGACTAGATTCTTCTGTAACTGTACCAAAGAGCGTGTAGAAAAAGCGTTAATTAGTATCGGGAAAAAAGATATTAGAGAAATGATTGAAGATGGCGAATCCATCGAAGTAAATTGCCATTTCTGCAATAAACAGTATGAATTCACTGTAGAGGAATTAGAAGAAATCGAAAAGAAAATTACCAATTAATCGTAGAGGTACTCTCTTCCTCCAAAAAGAGAATGGACCATTAGGAAAGGAGACATATCTATGGAACAAGGATTCATAAAAGTGGCAGCAGCCACACCAAAAATAACAGTCGCTGATTGTAAAAAGAATCAAATCGTTATCTGTGATATGATCAGTGAGATGGCAAAAGAACATGCAAAGATTATGGTGTTTCCAGAACTTTGTATTACAGGATACACTTGTGGCGATCTATTTTCCCAAGAGACCCTACTGACAGAGGCTTCCAAGGCCTTAGATAAAATCGTAGAGCATACGAGAGAGATAGATGGGATTGTTTTTGTAGGTTTGCCATGGGAATTAGACGGAAAGCTATATAATGTTGTAGCTGCAATAAACCATGGAAAACTCCTTGGAATCGTTCCAAAAACAAATATTCCCAATTATGGAGAGTTCTACGAACTACGTCATTTTACTCATTTTACAGGTAAAACAAATTTCCTTGAATTAGAAGATGGATCTTTCCTTCCTTTTGGAACAGATCTTCTGTTTACTTGTCAAGAGCTTAAGGGCTTAGTTATTGGAGCAGAAATATGTGAAGATGTCTGGTCACCGAATCCACCAAGTACTGCTCATGCATTGGCTGGTGCAACGGTGATGATTAATAGCTCTGCAAGTGATGAATTAGTAGGGAAAAGAAGTTTTCGTAGAGAGTTGATACAAGGTCAATCCAAAAGACTTTCCTGTGCTTATATTTATGCAAATGCAGGAGAGGGAGAATCCACTACAGATTTAGTATTTAGTGGACACAATATCATTGCAGAAAACGGCTCTGTACTACAAGAGAGTGAACCATTATCCAGTGGGATGATTTATTCTGAAATAGATCTTGGAAGACTAAGAAGCGAAAGAAGAAGAATGAATACCTTTTTATCAATAGATAGGGAGCATTTTAAGGTACCGTTTTCCTTAAAGATCGAGGAAACAAAACTAACTAGAACATTTGCAAGAAAGCCATTTGTTCCATCAGATGAAAAAGTCCGTAAAGAGCGTTTTGAGGAAATTTTAAATATTCAGGCTATGGGGTTGAAAAAGCGGTTGGAGCATACACACTGTAGAAGTGCAGTAATCGGTATATCAGGTGGGCTTGACTCTACCCTTGCACTGCTGGTAACAGTCAAGGCTTTTGACCTTTTAAATTTAGATAAAAGCAACATTGTTGGAGTTACAATGCCATGTTTTGGAACTACAGACAGAACTTATCAAAATGCTTGTAAAATGATTACTTGTACTGGTGCAACCTTTAGAGAAGTTGATATTAAAGAATCTGTCATGTTACATTTAAAAGACATCGGTCATTCCATGAAGGACCACGATGTGACGTTTGAGAATGCTCAGGCAAGAGAACGAACCCAAGTTCTAATGGATATTGCGAATCAGACAAATGGAATGGTTATAGGAACAGGTGATATGTCGGAATTGGCTCTAGGATGGGCTACTTACAATGGAGATCATATGTCTATGTATGGAGTAAACTCTTCCATACCAAAAACCTTAGTAAGATATTTAGTGGATTACTGTGCAAAAACCACGAAGGATCCTGAGCTTAGAGATATCCTTTTAGATGTACTAGATACGCCAGTAAGTCCAGAGCTGTTACCTCCAAAAGATGGGAAAATATCTCAAGTGACTGAAGATCTTGTAGGGCCATATGAACTTCATGATTTTTTCTTATACTATATTTTAAGGTTTGGTTATACACCAACAAAGCTATATCGTATAGCGAAACAGACTTTTCAAGATGTATATCAAAAAGAAACCATATTAAAATGGCTAAAAACCTTTTACTTACGTTTTTTTAGCCAACAATTTAAACGCTCATGTCTTCCAGACGGGCCAAAGGTAGGAACCATTGGAATTTCCCCTAGGGGCGACCTAAGGATGCCAAGCGATGCCTCATCTCGTATTTGGTTAGATGAAGTAGAAAAACTTTAGTTTCTCTTGTGTGGTCTGTTTTGATTTGAGGTGGACGGCTAACAAGTAAAAAAGCGGCTATGAAACATCAGCCGCTTTTTCCAATGCCTTTTCAATTCCATCTAGCAGCAACATCGAAGTATATTTATTATGTTCAGAATATGTAATATCTTCTAGAGATTGACTCTCGTAAATCTGCACAGCTAATTCTTCTAAAGTTGGCTCCATCAAAGGATACATTGTTGTTACCGCTTCACTTAAATTTACAAGACGGATGGAGCTAATATGATCCTTATCTACCACTACTTCAAGATCCATCGTATTATTATTTAAAACAATGGGTGTGGAATACACTCCAGCCGTATAGGATATCGTTGGAACAGTGGCATCCTCTTTTTTCTCCTTATTTCTAGGAAGAAACATAAAGAAAAGAACCAAGATCAATAAAATCCCAAGAGCTACGAAGATACCAGTGTAAATGACCTCCTTCATGCGTAATACCACAATTTTAGTCTTAGAACTCATAGTAAACCCTCCCAAACATTCTTTTCTATATTTTATTAAGACAGTCTCTTAAATATGCCTATAAATAAATCTATGTGTCCTACCTTGTTGATCATGGTGATTACTAAAATAAATTCCTTTGACAACACGTTATATGGTAAAATACTAAATAGATAGAAAGGTTGGTGATAAAGTGTCCTTACAAATCGTATACGGAAGTTCAGGGGCAGGAAAATCCTATGAAATATACAAAAAAGTTATTGAAGAATCCATGACCTATCCAAAGAAGAATTATATCATTATAGTTCCCGAGCAGTTTACCATGCAGACGCAAAAAGATTTAGTATCCATGCATCCTAGAAAGGGGATTATGAATATTGATATTTTAAGTTTTGGACGTCTAGCCTATCGAGTTTTTGAAGAGGTGGGAGCAGATGAGAGAACAGTATTAGAAGAATCAGGAAAGAGCTTAGTTCTTAGGAAGATAGCTGGAGACAAAAAGAAGGATCTACCTATTTTCGGCAGTAATCTTAAGAAATTAGGTTATATTGGAGAAGTCAAATCCATTCTTTCAGAGCTGACTCAGTATAATATATCTTTAGAAGATTTAGATCATATGATTCAAGTATCAAAAGATCATAGTACCCTGCAGTATAAATTAAAAGATATTCGAGTTTTATACCAGGCATTTAAAGATTATTTATCAGATCATTACATTACAGAAGAAGAAATATTAGATGTTTTATGCCAAGTGGTTTCAAAATCAAAACTTATAGAAAATAGTGAGATCATCTTAGATGGTTTTACAGGTTTTACACCAATACAAAATAAACTATTGCGAGAACTTTTAAAATTAGCTAAAAAAATTACCATCTCTTTAACTCTTGATCCAGCGGAAGAACCTTTTCGTATTTATGGTGAACATGAGTTGTTTTATTTGACGAAGAAGACCATTCGTAATTTGATGAATCTTGCAAAAGAAGAGCAAGTGACCATTGAAGAACCACATATTTACGGCAAAGATATGGTCTATCGGTTTAAAGACGCTCATGGGTTGGGGTTTTTAGAAAAGAATCTTTTCCGCTATCACGGCAAGACTTATGATCAGGAACAAGATGAAATATCCATTCATCTGGAAAAGAATCCTATGGGAGAGGCTTATTTTATAGCGCGAAATATTCGGTCTTTAGTGAGAGAACATCACTATCGATATAAGGATATTGCCGTGATTACGGGAGATATGGAAAGCTACAGTAACTACATAGAAAAGGCATTTTTAGAATATGATATTCCTTGTTTTATCGATCATAAACGTACCATCTTAATGAATCCTTTTATCGAATATATACGGGCATTGTTAGATATTGTCATTTTAGATTTTTCCTACGAAAGTATGTTTCGATTTCTAAGATGTGATTTAACAGGTATTCCTTTATCCGATATTGATATATTAGAAAATTACGTCATTGCTTTTGGAATCAGAGGACATAAAAAATGGGAAAAACCTTGGACTAGAAATTTTAAAAGAGAAGAAGAGGGAAAATTAGTTCGAATCAACGAAATCAGAGAAGAAGTCGCTACACCACTTCTCCTTTTTGCTAAAGTGTTAAAGAATAAAAATGTGACGGTGAAAGAAATTACGGAAGCCCTATACCATATGATCGTATCTCATGGAATCCAGAAAAAACTGAAAGAATATGAAATCGCTTTTATGGAAGAAGGAAATAAAAGCTTAGCCAAAGAGTATTCTCAAGTATATAAAATCGTAATGGATTTATTTGATCAAGTAGTAAAATTATTAGGGGAAGAAAACATCTCGATCACAGAATATAAAGAAATGTTAGAGGCAGGATTTCAAGAAACGAAAGTAGGAATCATTCCTCCAGGGGTCGACCAGATCATGGTGGGTGACATTGAAAGAACGAGGCTAAAGGATGTTAAGGTTCTATTCTTTGCTGGCATTAATGATGGAAATATTCCTAAGAGTGTCAATCAAGGGGGGATTATTTCCGAAATGGAACGAGAAATCTTGAACAGCCATAAAATAGAGCTTGCACCAACGGCGAGGCAAAACTCTTATATTCAGAAGTTTTACTTGTATTTAAATATGACGAAACCCAGTGAAAGACTATATCTTTCTTATAGTAAGATGAATTCAGAAGGGAAGGCTTTAAGGCCATCTTATTTGATCAGTACCATTAAAAAGCTATTTCCTGCTATTACCGTTGTGGATGAAGAAGTGGATACTGGTTTATTAGATCGGGTAGTTACTTATAAGAGTGGAATTCCATACTTAATAGATGGATTACAGGATTATAAAGAAGGAAAGGCTAAAGAGGAATGGTGGGAGCTATTTTTATGTTATTTAGAACATGAGAATTACCAAGTAAAACTAAATCAATTAATGGATGCTACGTTTCTTCATAGAAATAATGAACAGTTAAGCAAAACGGTAGCCAATGCACTTTATGGCAAGGTATTAGAAAACAGTGTAACGAGACTGGAACGTTACGCAGCGTGTGCATTTGCCCACTTTATGGGATATGGGTTAAAGCTAAGTGAAAGAAAGACCTACACCTTTGAGCCAGTGGATATGGGAAATATTCTTCATCATATCTTAGAAGACTTTTCAAAACAGTTGGAACACAGTAGTTATGATTGGTTTACCCTGCCAGATGATAAGCGAGAAGAGATGGTAGAGTTTAGCTTAGATAAAATCATCACTGATGATGATAAAGCCGTTCTTCATAGCTCTGCTAGAAATGAATATATGATCACGCGTATCAGAAGGATTGTCAAAAGGACTATTTGGGGATTGCAAGAGCAGATAAAACGAGGCAGTTTTACCCCTAAAAGCTATGAGGTTTCTTTTGCTATGGCCGAGAATTTGGAATCATTAAATATCGCTTTATCAAAAGATGAATCCTTAAAGCTAAAAGGAAGAATCGATAGATTAGATACTTACGAAACGGAAGACACCTTGTACATTAAAATTATAGATTATAAATCTGGTAATACATCTTTTGATATGGTGGAATTGTATTATGGTTTACAGTTACAGTTGGTTGTTTACTTAAATGCTGCTGTTGAGATGAATAAGCAGGACTATCCCAATAAAGAGGTAGTCCCTGGTGGGATTCTTTATTACAACATGAAAGACCCCATGACAGAAAAAGAAGAACAGGTAGATAGTGAAGAAGAAATCAAGCAAAAGATATTGAAAGAGCTACGTATGTCTGGCCTGGTCAACAGCGATATAGAAGTCATTCAACACTTAGATAAGACCATGGAGAAATCATCCAAGGTGATACCAGTTACTCTTAACAAAGAAGGCTTTCCAACAAAAACATCCAGTGTGGCATCAAAAGAGCAGTTTGAAGTATTGTCTAATTATGTGAATGATAAAATTTCAAAAATTGGTAAAGAAATCTTAAATGGAAATATGAATGTGGAACCTTATGAGCTAGGCACCAAGAATAGCTGTGAGTATTGTCAGTATAAAAAGATCTGTGGATTTGATCCTCAGATTCCAGGATATAAATTTAGACGTTTTAGAAAATATAAGCCAGAAGATGTTTGGAAGAAAATTCAGGAAGAATCTCCTCTTCATTTAGGGGATTCTGAAAATAAAGATGAGGAGGTGGAGTAAGGTGGGTGTTTCATGGACGGAAGAACAACAAAAGGTCATCGATCTTCGTGATCGTAATATTTTGGTATCAGCAGCAGCAGGATCAGGAAAGACAGCAGTGTTAGTAGAAAGAATTATCTCAAAAATCACCGATGAATCAAAACCTGTGGATATTGACCGCCTCTTAATTGTTACTTTTACAAAAGCAGCAGCTTCTGAAATGAGAGAGAGAATTAGTGCTGCCATTGAAAAAAAGGTGGAAGAACGACCAGATAGTGCGCATTTACAGAGACAATCTACCCTCATTCACAATGCTTTGATTACCACCATACATAGTTTTTGCCTTTATGTCATTAGAAACTATTTTCATATGATCGACCTAGATCCAAGCTTTCGAATGGGCGATGAAGGAGAAATGAAACTTTTAAAAAGTGATGTGGCAGAGCAGTTAATAGAAGATCGTTATGCCAGCAAAGATCCTGCATTTTATGATTTTGTAGAAAGTTTTGCCACTGGAAAACGAGACGATGAGCTAGAAACTTATATTCTACAGCTTTATGAATTTGCTATGAGTTATCCTAGGCCCAAGGAATGGTTGTTGGAATGTAAAAAAATCTACGATGTAAAGACCATGGATGATATCAATCATTCACCTTGGGCAAAACAATTCATTGATACGGTTCATCTATATTTAAAAGATCTTTTGCAAGAAGCCGATGCGGCCATAGCTCTAGCATTATCAGAAGATGGTCCCTACATGTACGAGCAGGCTTTGCAAGATGATAAACAGATACTATCACACTTACTTACCCTAAATACATATGAAGAGCTTTATGAGGCTATGGGTCAGATAAAACATACGACTTTATCAAGAAAAAAAGACCCCGCTGTATCAGATAGTAAGCGGGAGCGTACGAAGAAAATTAGGGATGACTTAAAGGATACGTTAAAAAAGAAAATAAAAGAACAATATTTTTATGCACCAGCAAGTGAGGTTCTAGCTGACCTGGTTCATAGTGGTAAAACCGTGGGTGTATGTATTGACCTTACCATTGCCTTTATGGAAAAGTTTC
>DVLR01000386.1 GCA_018715425.1 Candidatus Merdenecus merdavium | reverse complement strand
CTTATTCTATAAATAATGCGATGGATCTGATGCTCTTGTGAGGTTGGAATTCCAAAGGCTTCCAAACTACTTAAGATCCATACAATTAAAATAATCGTGATCATTGGAAATACCGACTTTCTGCTGACGATATACTCTCCATTAGTAGGTAGCTTTTTAGCCATAAACCGAAAAAATAAAGCGTAAACAACCACATAGATTAGCAATCCTATAAGATAAACATCTCCAAATAAAATCTCTACTATTAGATACAAATCATATGCTATATGTTGCATGGCACTGGCGCACATCAAACAATATACGGCTCCCATAAACGAACCATCTAGGCCTATCCAAATGAGCGGAATACATATCATGGGAAAATAAGCCCAGTATATAGTAAATAAAGGCCTATTAAATTCACCCATATCTGTAACATTCATAAAATAGGAAAAGAAAATAAGAATAAGAGAGCAAGCAATCATCTTAAGTACAAAGTGATCTTTTTTCCTAGCTGGAACCATAAATACCAAACACGCTATGATGATCTGCACCATATAGGAAATACGATCCCAAACATCCCAAATCATAAACTTATACCTCCCATATAATTTGCTAAGGATTGAAGAAACTCCTTTTTTTGGGGTCGGCTGATCCTAAGCCAATCTCCACCTATTTTTATTTCGTCTTTATCTACACAATCCACATGTTTTAAATTGATCAAGTAACACTGATTACATCTTTTAAAGGGTAGGCCTACCAGCTCATTTTCCAACTTTTTCAAAGCTCCCTTCTGTTTAAACACACCACTTATGGTATGAAAATATAAATAATGCCCTTGAACCTCCACGTAATAAAGCTCATCTGTTGAAATTTTTTGCATTCCCGTGGGCGTTCCAATCACAAGATTCTTACTTTCCTGAATATGAATCATGTTAATGGCATTTCTTATCTTCATAGCAAAGGAATAGTAATTTATTGGTTTTACTATGAAATCAAGGGCTTGAACTTCATATCCTTTAATGGCCATTTGAGCCATATTCGTTACGAAGATCATGAGCACCTGATGATCTAATTTCCGGATTTCCTTAGCGATCTGAATCCCGTTTTTTTCCGGCATATCTATATCTAGGCAGATAAGATCATAAGAATAATCGTAAGTATTTAGTAATTCTATTCCAGAAGTAAAGGATATGACGTGTAATTTTTCATGAATTTCCTTTCCAAGATCTTGATAAAATTCCTTTAATATACTGATTTCTTTTGGATCATCATCTGCTATTGCTATTCTAATCATATTGCCCCCATCAATAAATAACTTTTCCTGCTCAAGAAAAATGGCCAAATGCAAGGAAAACTTACACTTGGCCTAACTATATTCCAGTCTACTTTCCTAGAAGTATTCTATCATACCTTCTAGTCTAAAGTCAGCATTTACTTTCATCTTCTACCATGACTTCTACTTCACTTTCACCATATGGGCTCTTTGCATGAATCTTAATCTTTGATCCCTCTTCTGGTTTTATAATTGCCAACGCCTCACCATAGTAAGTATCTGCGGTATCCTTTAGGTATCCTTTTGGATAATAGGGACAAGCACTCCCTAGACCTAATAGGGTTCCACCTTCAACCATAACTTGTATATCTCCCCTGATCAATGGCTTTATGATACCCTTTTCATCTGTATAAGCCAAACGTACATAACATAAATCTCTTTCTTTTTTTATACTTCTTTGCTCTGGTAAAAGACTTAATCTAGTTTCTTTACCTGCTGTTTTCAAAGAAGTTTGAGCTATTTTTTTATTATGTTTATCATAGGCAATGGCCATAACTTCCCCATCATAGTATTTTGTGTGAAACATCACTTTACAGTCATTTTTTGTTTTCTTTGTACCTACACAACTTCCATTGACAAATAAAGATATATGATGTGCTCTAGCATAAACCTCCACTTTGGCATCCATGCCCTGGCAACCATTCCACGACCAACTTTCTATTGCATTGGTCATTTTCCAAGCCGATGGCGAATGTGGTTTTCCACTATATTTTACAGGAACTACTCCAATTCCAATGGGCTCTAGTTCAAAAGCAACCCTTGTGTATTTCATTTCAGAAAGTGGTTTTCCCGTTAAATCAATTCTTCCTGATCCTGCAGATACCCATCCTACGCCACCTGTAAAATCTGGAGCATATTCATCATACTCCCAAGCCCCTATGGCTACTTCACCTAGATAATCCATACCAGCCCAGACAAAATCACCGATTAATCGTTTATTCTTCTTTGCAGTTTCCCAAAACTGATAAGCATCGGAACAAAATGTCTCTGTTCCAAGAATCACTCTTTTGGGATACTTTTTAAGATCGTGTTCATATCTATAAATACCATAATTATAACCTGCTGCGTCCATTCTTGCAAAAGCATCTCTCGTCTTTATATCACACGGATACAAGGTAGCTCCACGTTTCATAAAGTTTGAACCAAAAAGTCCTGCTAGACGATTAAAAAACTCACTGCCTACAGCTTTTTTCTTTTTTACATTCTCTACCGCTTTTTCAGCTTTTTTATCACTATATACACCAAATCCCATAGAACTCAAAAAGTTAAAAAAGATATTAATTCCGCAGGTAACTGGTCTTGTTGGATCCAGCTTATGCAGTTCTTTTGTTAAGTTTCCACACAATTCAATTCCTCGTTTTTGGGCTGTTTCTGAAACCTCATTCCCTGTAGAGTACATAATAACAGAAGGATGATTATAGTCTTTCTTGACAATAGCCCTTAAGTCTTCTTTATAATTCTTCTCTACTTTAAGTGCATAGTCATTTTTTGTTTTATGAATATACCAAACATCTACATATTCATCCACCATAAGCATTCCCAGTTTATCGCAAGCTTTTAACATCCCTTTAGAACATGGATTATGAGCAGAGCGAACAGCGTTGTATCCCTGCTCTTTTAAAATACGAATTTTTCGTTCCTCTGCAAAATCATAGGCACAGGCACCTAAAAGTCCGTTATCATGATGAATACATGCTCCACGTAAAATCACTCTTTTACCATTGATGGTTAATCCGCGTTTGTGATCGCAAGTGATCATTCTAATGCCAAAGGTTTCTTCCTGAACATCCTCTCCAAAGTTCACCTTGCAAGTATAAAGATTTGGATGTTCTGGATCCCAAAGTTTCGCATTTGGTAGGGCAAGCTCTGTAATAAAGCTCCCTCCTTTATTTGCTTCCATCGCTTCCCCAGATATACGATTTATAACAGTATTTCCATCTAAAATCTCTACTTTTACCTCACCAATATGAGTCGTATTTACCTCTATCTTTATTTTAGGTGATCCATAGTCCATGGTAGTGATTCTAATGCCATCTAATTTTATATGATGTTTTGGCATAATATATAGCCAGACAGGACGATAAATCCCCGTTCCCGAATACCAACGGCTGTTTGGTTGATCACTGTTCATTACAGTAACCTTGATTTGATTGGTTTCACCATATTTTAAAGCTTTCTTTGGATCTACATAAAATCCTATATATCCATAGTCTTGATATCCTACTTTTATATCGTTAATAGAAACCGTGGCCTTATGGTATACACCTTCAAACTCAAATCTAATTTCTTGGTCTTGATAAGATTCTGGTACGAAAAACTCTTTACTATATGTATAGTCTTTCGCATCGTACCACCCATTATTTACCCCAGATGGACTGGTTTCACTCTTAGGATCCAGCTGCATGGCATCATGTGGTATGGTTACTGTAAATGTTTTTTCTTGTTCATGGGTTCTGTAACATTTCCAATCTTGATTAAAAGATATTTTTTTCATGATAATTTCCTCTATGATTTCACTGGTTTGTTATTTCTTTTCTTCGCGTTAAATAAATCTAATAACTTTATTTAACATGATATTATGGTAAAGATCAAGAGTATGTTCACAAACTGTTCCTTTAAGGGGCATAAACTGTATGAAAAAACTGATATTTATCAATCTACCCTTTTACTCTTCAATAAATCATAGGATATGCAACTTGGGCGACCTGTGCGCGAATCTTTTACAATTGCAGCCTCAATTTGAAAGGTTTCCCTCAATACATCCCTTGTCATCACTTCCTCTGGTGTTCCATGCTTGATGATATCACCGCTACGTATGGCAATCATATAGTCTGCAAAGCGAGCGGCAAGGTTTAAGTCATGTAATACCATTACAATTGTACAGTTTTGCTCCCGATTTAGCTGATACAAAAGCTCCAAAACCTCCAGCTGGTAGGTAAGATCAAGGTAGGTTGTAGGCTCATCCAACAAAATTAGATCGGTCTGCTGGGCAAGGGCCATAGCGATCCATACTCGTTGTTTCTGCCCACCAGAAAGATTGTCTACGGTTGTGGTCTCAAGTTCTTCAAGTTTCGTAACTTCTAAAGCCCATTGAATGATCTTTTTGTCCTCTGGCTTTAACTTTCCGAATCCACGTTGATGAGGAAATCTACCATAAGCCACCAACTCTCCTACAGTAAGCCCTGCAGGTGCTTGGGGGGATTGCGGCAATATCGCCATCTTCTGAGCCACCTCTTTCGTGCTGAGATTGCGGATATCGTCTCCGTTTAAATACACCATCCCATGTTTGGGTTTTAGTAATCTTCCTACAGCTTTTAGTACTGTGGATTTTCCGCAACCATTTGGACCAATAATCGTCGTGATTTTCCCATGGGGAATTTCCATATCTAAATCATCTACTACAAGGTGATTCTCATAAGCGATGGCTAGATTTTCAGTTGTGATACTGCTTTTTCTTTCTATGCTATTCATGACTCTTTGTTCCTTTCGTTGTTGTTTGGTATGATTTATTATTGTCCACTTTTTGCTAATAAATAGAGGAAATAAGGTGCACCTATCATAGCCACCATTATTCCTGTGGGAATCTCTGAAGGCTGAAGAATTACCCTTCCTATGGTATCTGCAATAGAAACTAGAACCGCTCCGACTAAAGCACAGGTAGGTAGTAGGATTCTATGGCGAGGTCCTACTAATTTCCTTGCCAAATGAGGTGAAATTAGACCTACAAAACTGATGCTCCCACTAACTGCTACACTGGAAGCAGCTAAAGCAACAGCAGCTATCAAAAGTTTGCGCCTTTCACTCTCTACGGAGGCGCCCAAACTATAAGCCACATGGTCTCCAAGGTTTAGTACATCCAATACACGAGACTTAGTCAGTACATAGGGAATAAGCACCAGTAACCACGGCAATAATGCCAATACAAATTTCCAATTGCTTCCCCAAATACTTCCAGCTTGCCAAGTGGCTACGAAGTTGTATTGGGTATCATCTAGCTTTATTACAAGCACTGTCATCAATGCAGAAATGCCTGCCTGTATAGCGATACCTGTTAGTACTAACCGCATAGGGTCAATCCCTTCGTCTTTCTTATATGCCAGGAAATAGATCAATATAGCTGTTATTCCAGCTCCTATCATAGACAGAAAAGGCAAAGTGAATATAGATAGAATGGAATTTGCACCAAAAAATATAGTATATAAGAT
Organism: Candidatus Merdenecus merdavium; assembly: GCA_018715425.1. GTDB lineage: Bacteria > Bacillota > Clostridia > Lachnospirales > Lachnospiraceae > Merdenecus > Merdenecus merdavium. The sequence continues at coordinate 19,164 of DVLR01000386.1, read as the reverse complement.
TACCATGAGACCTGCTCCAGCATTAATACCAAGTAAACCAGAATCAGCCAAAGGGTTTCTGGAAACACCTTGTATGATACATCCAGAAAGAGCAAGTCCTGCCCCTATTAAAATCGAAATCACAATTCGGGGGAGACGCAAACCAAACAAGATTAACTGTTCTTTATCTGTTCCACCGCCAAAAAAAGTGCGTAGTGTATCCCTTGGTGAAAGCTTCATATAACCTGTATTCATACTTATAAGGAAAGAGACCACAAGCAAAACTACACAGCCTAAAACAATAGTAGTATTACGAATCTTAATTTTTCGCTTATCATCTTCATTTTTCTTCTGTTGTTCCGTCATCATAATCCCCTCCTTTGTTTACGTGCCAGATATAGAAAAAAAGGGACACCGATAAGAGCCGTTAATGCTCCAATGGGAGTCTCAAATGGCGGATGAAGCATTCTTGAGCCCAAATCGGCTAATACCATCAAGAGTGCTCCAAGAATTGCAGAGGTTGGAATAACCCAACGATAATCAATACCCACCAAGTACCTTGCAAGATGTGGAATCATTAATCCGACAAAGCCTACCGCACCTACAACAGATACAGCGGCTCCCGCTAAAATTAGCACCATAAGGGAACACAACAGTTGAATCACCATAGTATTCAATCCTAACCCTTTTGCAACATCTTCACCTAAGCTGATCAATGAAATAGATGGAGATAAGGCAATTGCTCCTAATAATGCACCTATGATCCATGGTGTAATAATTTTTATTTGTTCCCAATTGGATCCTGCTACGCCTCCTGCTGTCCAGAACATAATATTTTGCTCAACATCAAAATATAAAGCAACGCTTTGCCCCAGTGCAGTCAGAAGTGCAGTAACTGCTGAACCAGCTAGAACAATACGCATAGGCGTAGCACCACCTGAGCGAAGAGAAGCCACTCCATGAACCAATAGGGTACCCAAAGCTGCACCAAGAAAAGAAAATATAATAATCTGCATATACCCAACTCCTGGAAATAACGCCAGGCAGATAGACAGTGCAAATCCTGCTCCAGCATTGATACCAAGCAACCCAGAATCTGCCATAGGGTTTCTTGTTGTTCCTTGCATGATGGCTCCTGATACTGCGAAAGCAGCCCCTACCAAAACACTGGCAATGACTCGCGGTATACGTAAGTCTATGACGATTAAATGATTTGTGTCCATGACATCAAAGTGGAATAAAGCATTCCAAACAGTAGAAATCGGTATTTTCACAGCTCCTTGGGTAATAGAAAATGTCATGACTAGGAGAAGAATCCCACTGGCACACATCATCACGAGCCATGCCGCACATCTTCCTCCATTTGTTTTTTGTGTATGATAAAGCTGTACCTCTGCTTTCTTTTGCTGATCTTTCAAAACATTTCTCCTTCTCGTTCTAGTATACGGTAACAAAAAACCAAGCACCAACCACTTCTGTTGGTTGTGCCTGGCTTTTTGTGAATAACCTACTCACTTAAAGCATCAATAATATACTGAACCCCATACTCCGTTGCTAATGGACCTCCTGTGACTGCGGAAATATCCAGAAAATATACATTTCCATTTTTTACGGCATTAAGTGAATTCCAAACACTGTTATTTTCTAAATCCTCAAGGATTTCTTGACTCATGCTAATATCTGCTTCAAGGAAAATATGGTCTGCTTGGATGACAGAAAGTCCTTCCATTGAGAGGTTTTCACCAGCAATTTCCATAGATGCTGGATCAGGAGTAAGCCCCAACCCTAGTTCTTGATCAAAAGCATAAACATAGGATGGATCATCTGGACTTTCTACATAGTAACTCTTTCCGTCCCAAGTTTTAATCAACGCAACCGTTTCATCTTCCACAGATTTTAAGGTGTCACGTCCATCAGACATTTGCGTCATGATCTCATCAATAACGGCTTCTGCCTCTGTTTCTTTCCCTAGAATTTCACCAAAGGTGCGAACACCAAGGCGCCAATCTTCATAAAAGCCCTCTCGATCTAAAAGAACTACTGGTGCAATTTTTACGAGTGAATCGTAAATTTCCTCATGATTGGTAGTTGCCAAGATAATATCTGGTTCTAACTCCACAATCTTTTCAATGTTAGGAGCTAATTTATCCCCTAATTCTTCCATTGATGTTATTGCTTCTATATCTTTTAAATAGTCTAAAGAAGCTAGGAATGCACTTTCAGTAGATGCAGTTGGTATCTCCCCTAAAGAAACCAGAAACTCTGGATAAGAGTACCAAAGAGAAGCTATTTTCTCTGGCTTTTTCTCTATTACCACTTCGTTGCCCTCAACATCCACAAATGTCCTTGGCCATTCTGCTGTATCAGTAGTGGAAGCATCTTTCTCCGTCATTGATGTACTTTCCGTTGATGGATTACTGCCACTTTCTGTTGATAAATTACTACTGCTTTCCGTTGACGGATCACTATTGCTTTTCGTTGCCTCATTGCATCCTGATAATAAACCTACCAACATGATCAACGAAAGCAAAGTCCCTATTGTTCGTTTCATCCTTGTATCCTCCAAATATGTATTTAAGTTAGAATCGGCTAACCTTCCAAGCCAGTATAACAAAACACTTTACATATGGGAATACACTTATACTTAATTTAATATGGATTATTTATGAATCTTTTTCGATATTCGCTAGGAGATAAAGCAAACTGCTTTTTGAAGATCCTACTAAAATAAAGGGGATCACTAAAGCCTACAGCCAGTGCAATCTCCTTAATGGATACATTTTCTACTACCAGGAGTTCCTTTGCTCTATTCAAACGATAGCTGAGTAAGTAATCACCTGGACCCATACCTGAATACTTATTAAATACATAAGACAACCGATTCCTGTTCACCCCATTTTGTTTGGTTAACATTGAAATCGTAAGCCCTTCACTATAATGTTCATGGATGTATTTTGATACCTGATCAAATAAAGTTTTTGAACTATCATTGGTTTGATTCCGCACACAGGTGAATACTTCTTCCAGTACATTATAAAATAATGCCTTTGTTTGAAATGCAGGAAGACCTCCAGATTGAAAAGACACTTTCCATAAACGTTCCAGTAAATCATACAACCGTGGAGAATATCCCACTTGCATCTCAAAATGCGAAGAAGAAAAAGACCATTCCTCTGGCTCGACTCCAGATGTTTGGTAGAGTACAAGCAAATATTCCCACTTCGTATCACTTCCCTTCTCAGCCAGCTCCATTCTAGCTCCGCCATGTATCACTTTTCCTGGTGTAAAAATATAGGGCGTACCATTGAAAGAAAACTCCACCCTCCCTTTTAAGGGAAACACAAAGCCTGGAAAAGCCTCGGTATAGCTAGGCCAAGACTTACCAGGTTTCTGTGTAAAGCGATAGATTCCTTCCACCTCAATTGGGATATGCGCAAAATACTCTGCCAATTTATTGACTTCTATTTTCATATTTATCTGTTCCTTTCTACCTCTTTCTATGCTCTTTTATTATTAACTTTGAGATGATCCTGTGGTTATTGTATCATAGAAAAATGTTCTCCCTTGTCTCTGTATAAAGAAAAACATCCACTACCTCAAGTAATGGATGCTCTACAATCAACATGTTTCTTTTTTATTACTTAACTTTATGACTTTAAATATCAAGTTATAGAACAAGTCAATCACTGGACCTAATAAAAGTGTAATCAATATGGTTCCTGCTCCGATCTCTCCTCCAAAGATCCATGCAACCATAATACAAAAAACATCGAATCCTATTTTTGCCACACGGATTGATATCCCTTTCTCTTTCATTGCAACGATCATATCGTCTGTAGGATTTGTTGGAAACATAGAATGCATATAGCTGGCTACCGCAACACCAATAAAAATAACTCCAACAATTAATAAAATAAGAGCCTGCAACATGGTTGTTGCTTGTATATCTTCTAGTATACTTTTCCATATATCAGTGCTGATCCCCAGTAAAATGGAGGATATAAAAGTCGTAATTCTAGGAAAGCCTCTTCGAATGATAGCTGTAATTATTACTGCAAAAGCCGCAGTAAGATAGATCGCATAGGATGTTTTAATATGTAATGTCTCTCCAAGTGCAAAATTCAGTGCATCATATCCCCCTGCTCCCATATGGGAGTTAATAGTCAAAACCACTCCAAAAGGCATAACCATGATTCCTATCATATATAATAGGATCCTCAAAACAATATTTAATTCTTGATTGTTTGATTCACACTTCTTAGTTACATTCCCCTTCATACAGCTTATACTCCAGTCTATTTGATCTTTTATAAAACAACAGGGCCCGAATTGGGCTCTGTTGTTGAATTCAATATAAAAATCCTATGTGAATCTTAAATTAATTTTCTGTGGCTATTATAGCATGGAACTTGTAAAGTTTCTATCATTATATATAAGTTCCTTGAAGTTTTTGTGAAAGTGAATGCATGATAAATAAGAAACGTATACCAACCACAAAGTTATAGCATGAAATGAAGACCTTCATTCTTTATCATAATCATCAATCAGAATTTTAAATCGCTTGTGTGTACGTAGGAAATCATATTCACTGTTACTTTTAAGCTCTGATATGAATGCAGGAATAAAATACTTCGCCATATCCCTAAATTCTTCTTGTGCAATTCTATAAAAAAGCGGTGACATATCCATATTCCAAGGTTCATATGCAACATCTAAGATAGTCTTGATTTGTTTAATACTCTCTTCAACGTCTTTTTCATACAAGGCGATTTGAAGATACGGGGTAACCGCTCCATATTTCCATAATCCAAAGAGATATACCATATTTTCTGCTATTTCAGATATTTGTTTTGCTGTCTTTGTTCTATCTGCTTTTAGTTCTATATCTATTAATTTAAATAAAACTCTTTGAATATTTTCTAAACCTTGTACAAGCATTCCTTGTAACAGAGCCGCCGCTTCATCTATTTTTCCTTGATGTAAAAAAATTTCTGCTTGAAATGCAGATTTATCAATACACTTTTCAGGAAGCTTATCAATAAGCTTCCTTGCTTTATCAAACTCTGAGCTTTTGATATACTTTCCTGCAAGAATAAAAATTACAGAAATCCTAATAGACTCTTCCCTGCTATTTGCTGCAAGCTCATACCAACTCATTATCTGTACATCATACTTTTCCTTATTTTCCATGCTTGTTACAGACAATACCAACGCTGAGTCCAATGTATTTGCCACATAGTAAATCAACCTGTTACACAGAGGATACTCATGTATTTTCTCTGTCGCGGCTTCAAAAGCAGCGTCCAAGCCATGGCTTTTTACTGTGTTTAAAAGGTTAATGATAAAGGATTTTATTTCAGGTTCTGTTAATTCTTCACGAAAAGAAAACAACGTATTAAGATCAATTTTAAGAATACGAGCCAATGCAGGCAATAGTGTAATATCTGGATAAGTAATCCCATTTTCCCACTTATTGACTGCTGGTGCTGTAACACCAAGGTAATTTGCTACTTGCTCCTGGGTCATTCCTAAACTTTTTCTATTTTCTTTTATTTGGTCATTTATTTGCATTGTGTAACCTCCTTTGGTAACTAAATTATAACTCTTATCATGCGAAGTGACTATTGAATTGTTGTTTATAAAATAATAACCAGAAGTTAACTTAATGTATAGATCAAAGAAAAATCTCTTACTCAAAAGCTAATGACTGAAATTACATACATTTACGTACAAAAAGAAATCTGAACTTTCCTCTTTAAACAGATTATCGTATCATGAAATCAAATTTTTTCTTTTATGAAATAATTCTGACATACGTTCAAATTGTACAATTCCTATTGTAGCCATAATATCTGCCATATTGCACTTATAATATGCATCACCTATATCATTTTCCCAATTAGCTAACCTATTTTTCTCAATTGCTGTTTTAGACTGACCGTGTAAACCTAATTCCAATGCTGCTGTTCCCGAATTTAAGCAGACTGCTTCTTTATTATTAAATATTTTGCTATCTTTTCTTCAAATTCTTTTACTTTTCTACTCGTCGTAATCCATCCGCTTTTCATTACCTCTGTTACTGACAAAGTTTCTTTCTCGCTAATATCAGGTGGGGAAAATACTATATTTCTCATTTTTGATCTACGAAATCCCTTAACTCTATTTTTTTAGCTTTTTTTATGATATTTTTCCAATTTTTCAAAAGTAGAATCTGCCTTTGATAATCTTTATTACTTTCTTCTATATATTTACTTGCATTTTTTTGTAATTCATCTGCTATAGGAAAATACTTTTCATCCCCACTTCTTAATACATCTTGAGCAATATCCTTTATTCTTTCTTCTCTTTTTATAACATCTTCTAATATAAAGCCTTGTACTATATCAATGATATTCTCTCGTATTTCATCCCAGCTTTTTCCATAGTTATTATTATAAAACTCCTTCGAGTTATATATCTTCATATATAAATTAAAATAATCTGCAAACTTCGCAATTCCATACCAATATCTTTTCTTTTTTTCCATTTGGAACCGATCCGAATGATACTCATGGAATACTTCACGTGTATGGTGTATGACTGGAAGACCTAATGCAGTAGCTGTGTCAAACATGAAGTAGTCTGCAGCCAAGGTATTTTTTCCTGGTACATTTGGCAACTCTTCGAATAATCGATATACTGACACATTTCCGCAGTCTGGATTAAGACCATCATTCACAGATGTTACCAGGGATAAATCGTCACGCTGAAAAAATTCAGCCTGTTCTTGAAAGGCCTCTGCACAGATTTCTTCTATGGAATCCTCCTCGAATCCTAGCAACTGATATAGTTTATATATTTGTTCTCTTGAAAAGTCCTTAACATCTAGATTCCACTCACCAAAATAATTACCACCAACGACCCATATATCTCCTTCTTGCACTTTGTTTTCAGTCAGTTCTGATGGTAATTCACTTACTTTTTTCCCCAAGAAATTCATTTCTACTTCAATAGGATACTTTTCCTCCGCTTCTTTGAATTCACTAAAGCATAATCTTGTATCAGAATCTCGTCTATGAAATGCATCACCTCCCAGGGAACATGTAAATAATCCCAATTTATTCATAGCGGTTCCATAATTAGTTTCTGTTTCTTCAAAGATCTCTTTGATTTCAGGATCCATATCCTCAAATAATTTCTCAAAATATTTTTTCTGATCTTCTACCGTCAAATGGATCATTTCTAAATCTTTATACTGTTTTTGTAATTCTATTATGATTTTTTTATTTTCTTCCGTGAAGGATTCCTTATTGGTTTCTACAATAACAAGAGGAATATCACACTGTAATTTTTCTTTCGCATAATTTACTTCTAGAATATAACTCTTAACACACTTTTCAATGGATCTGTTTGTTGGTAAAAAAAATACTGATTTCATGATAAGATCGACCACCCTTCTATTCTTTGTTTATTAAATGATTCATTCATATTTTTTTGTCTATTCTCACTAATTTTTATGATCTCTTATTCACTATAGTACCACGAAACGGAACATATTGCTTATATTATTATCCTAATTAATTATTGTATATGTTGTATTTATATCCTGAATTTTAAAAAAATATAATGTTTTGGATTTTTTCTCTTTCATTCGTTTTTCACTTATTTGAAGCTTATATGGTACCCCATATCTGGCAAGTAGAAAATCTGAACATTCAGAATCAAAAAAAAGCAATCCATTAGCCATTTTCCTTGCTAATTGATTACTCTTACCATTTTTCAATGTTGCATCACCTATGAAAATCGGATGAAATTTACACCCTATCTATTATGATAGGATTGTTTGCATTCTACTTTCAAATGAATGGCTTACTGATCTTTGTCATTCAATAAGTATATGATATGAGACGCAAAAAACCGCCACATGTTTCACTGGGAAACAACGGTGACGGTTTTATGCTTAGAAAGTGCCTTGTTTATAAGGCCTACCCCTCTTAATTCTAGGATTAGTCCTGAACGTAAGGCATGATTGCAATATGTCTTGCTCTCTTAACTGCAACTGTTAAAGCTCTTTGGTGCTTAGCACAGTTTCCAGTAATTCTTCTTGGAAGAATTTTTCCTCTTTCAGATACGTATCTTTTTAATTTATTTACATCTTTGTAATCAATGTCGTTGTTTTCTTTACCGCAGAATACACAAACTTTTTTTCTTCTACGTCCGCCTCTTCTTTTAAATGAAGAATCATTTCTGTCACTTTTATTATAAGCCATTTTATTAACCTCCTTGTTAGTGTCAAATTATATTATTAATTGAATGGTAATTCTTCGTCAATACCATCCGGAATATTCATAAACCCATCGCCTGCTGCCACACTAGGATTTGGTTGCATAGGTGTTTGATAGCCACCACTATTGTTTTGACTAGCTGCTTTACTTTCTGCAAATTCCTGTTCTTCTACAACAACATCTGTTGTGTAAACTTTTATTCCATCCTTGTTGGTGTAGCTGCCTGTTTGTATACGGCCTGTAATTGCTATTTTAATACCTTGTCTAAAGTATTTTTCTGCAAATTCTGCTGTCTTACCGAATGACACACAGTTGATGAAATCCGCTGTAGGTTCTCCATCTCTTTTAAATCTACGATCTACGGCTAAACTATATCTCGCAATTGCTAAAGAGCTATCTCCTGCTGAATATCTAACTTCTGGATCTCTTGTAAGACGTCCCATTAAAATAACTTTATTCATATAGTCTCCTCTTTTCTGAAGCGGAGTATTTTACTTAAACTACTCATATCGTTACGCAATGGTGCTTACGAAAGTAAAATACTTATCTATTATGCTTCTTGCTTAACACATAGATATCTGATAACATCTTCCATAATACGAATGTTTGACTCAACTTCTATCGGACATGAAGCTGGTGATTCGAAATGGATGAAGTAGTAGTAACCTTCTTTCATTTTTTGAATTTCATAAGCTAATCTTTTCTTACCCCATTCATCAATGTCAGTTACATTTCCTCCGAAACGAGCAATATATTCTTTGATTTTTTCAAGACTTGCTGCTCTTTGTTCGTCTTCAATCTTAGCATTAAGAACGACTGCTAATTCATATTTGTTCATCTTTGTATTACCTCCTTATGGTCTCTGGCCCCTATTTGCGTAAACGCTGTTTGTGCTAAGCACTATATGCGTCCTGTGTCACTACACTTTGCTTAGGAGCAAGGAAAAATATATTATATCACGAAGATATATTCTAACACAGATTGTACCACAACTCAAGCTTTTTTCTTTATTTCACGCATATTTTTCTCCACTAGTTTTCTAGCAATCATAATTTGGTGTCCACATCCTACGCATTTTAATCGAAAGTCGGCTCCAACACGTAAAATCTCCCATTCAAAACTCCCACAGGGATGTTTCTTCTTTAGCTTTACTTTATCTCCAACTTGAAATTCCATAGATCCTCCCATTATTTCTTTTCATTAACATGAATCAATTTTGCATGTACCAAAAATCTTGTGGAAGTATCATTGGTACATGTGGACAATGTAATAATCTTATCCTCTTGATCCACTGCGACTCCTGTATCATATTCAGATAAACGTTGAAGCATATCCAAATACTGTTTAAAGGTTTCATCATCTTCAAACTGATTCACAAAACTATCGGTATTTACTTCTGCCACATGGTAAGAAAAAATTTCGTATTGATAAGTGGCTGTCGGAGTATAGATCCATATGTAAGGGCTGATGTTATAGGTTGCCTTATCATGGAATTTTTTTAATGAACCAAACATGGACTCGTTTTTCATATTATGACCGTATATAAACGTATTTTGATCCGTTAAGTCGCTTTTATTCGTGTATTCCATAAAAATTGCTCCAGCACCATTTTTAGCTCCTTGAAATGTGGTATGTAAATACTGATCATTATCTTTTCCCTGTACAATAGGATAATTAATGATATCGATGGCCTCCATGCGAATCCAGCCAATGACATCTGGATTTACCTCTTGCAATCCTGCAAAATCCACTTCATAATCATCTGTTTCTGTAACTTCTTGAACCTCTTGCTCTTCTGAATCTTGATGTTCTTCCTGCGCAGCTGCGGTGATAAACTCCGTTAATCCTTTATATTCATCGGTACCAGCTTTATATTCTAAAAATATGGTTATCAATTGGTATCCAGAATAGCAAAATACGACGATTGCAGCGACCATGATTATATTTCTAATATGATCACCAATGGTTTTTTCTCTCTTTACCGTTTTTTCTTTTCTGCTCTTCATATATTCCTCATTTCTATTACTTTCTATGTATCCTCCATCCTATGTTCAGTCTATTATAAATTCTATTCTTAGGAAGATCAAGTGTCTTTTGTCAACCGATATTCCATTGGAGTACAGCCTGTGGTCTTCTTAAATGATTTGCAAAAAGAAGGGCTATCATGAAAGCCACAGGAATATCCTATTTCGGAAACCGAAAGCTGTGTATGTTTCAACATATTTTTAGCTGCTTTTATACGAAACTCTTTTAAATAATTCTGCGGGGATAGATTCATTTCTTTTTTGAATATTTTATATAGATACGTTCGATCGATCCCGATATATTTGGCTATATCTTGTACTTTTATTTGATAGCTATAGTTGTGACTGATATATTCACATGCCTTATATAAATACTCTTTTTCATAAGAAAGATCCCAAGGTTTGATCTTCCTTTCCATAATGTCGAAGATCATATATAAATGACCTAACATCCCATAAGAACTCTTTTCTAAACTATGAAACAGCATGACAAGCTCTCTCATATGACCAGATATCTCTTCTATTGTATGGATCTGATCGACTTCTGAATTTTCTTCAAAATATTTTCCACCATGATACGGCGTATAGATAGGGTTATCTACATCAAAACCACAATCCTCCAAAATACGTTCTACTTCATAACCATCAAAAGCTACCCATGAATAAATCCACGGCTCTTCTTTATCTGCTATATAATAAGTGGATTCATCTGGGCGGATCAAAAAGGCTTCCCCTTGCTTTAGTGGATAAACCTTACCTGCTGCATGAAACTCCCCTCTTCCTTCTAACACCACATGCATCAAATAATGGTTACGGACTGCTGGTCCAAAAGAATGCATGGGTTTACATTCTTCTCTTCCGCAGTAATATATATTGACACCTCGACCAAACCTCATGGTAGTATTCACCTGCCTTCATTCAACATTATGACAATTTTTTTGAAACATAAAGCAAAGATAACTCCTATCTCTTAGTATATACTAAAGATAATAAAACAACAATTATTTTGGAGGTATTATATGATTAAAATTACGTTTTTAGGTGCTGGAAGTACTGTTTTTGCAAGAAATGTTTTAGGGGACTGTATGTGCACTCCAGCTCTTAGAGAGAGTGAAATCGCATTATATGACATTGACGAAAAACGTCTGGAAGATTCTAAAATCATCCTAGAAGCTATTAATAAAAATATAAATGAATGTCGTGCTACCATTAAAACATACTTAGGTGTAGATCATAGAAAGGACGCATTAAGGGATGCTACCTTCGTAGTAAATGCAATCCAAGTAGGAGGATATGACCCTTGTACTATAACAGATTTTGAGATCCCTAAAAAATATGGCTTAAGACAAACCATTGCAGATACTCTAGGTATTGGTGGAATCATGCGAGCGCTTAGAACCATTCCTGTTATGGAAGAATTCGCAAGAGATATGGAAGAAGTTTGCCCAGATACTTTATTTATGAACTATACAAATCCTATGGCCATGTTGACAGGTTATATGCAACGATACACTAAGATCAATACCGTTGGACTATGCCACAGCGTTCAGACTTGTTCTGAAACGGTTTTAAAAGGCTTGGGTATGGAAGATAAGCTAGAAGGCCGAACAGAACTGATTGCTGGAATCAACCATATGGCATGGTTACTTCAATTAAAGGATAAGGATGGAAATGATTTATATCCTGAAATAAAAAAACGTGCTGCAAAGAAAAACGCCGAAGAAAAACACAACGATATGGTACGATATGAGTACATCAACACTTTTGGTTATTATTGTACAGAATCAAGCGAGCACAACGCCGAGTACAACCCCTTCTTTATTAAAGATAAATACCCAGAACTGATTGAAAAATATAACATCCCTCTAGATGAATATCCTAGAAGATGTATCAAACAGATTGAAGAATGGGATCAGGAAAGAGAGGATATTCTGGCTGATGGTAAAATCACACACGAACGTTCCCTTGAATATGCCTCTTATATCATGGAAGCAATTGTTACCAATACCCCTTATACCATTGGTGGAAATGTGCTAAACACTGGACTGATTGAGAACCTTCCTAAGGAGGCTTGCGTTGAAGTACCTTGTTTAGTAGACGGTAAAGGAATTACACCGTGTCACGTAGGTAAATTACCAGTACAGCTTGCTGCCATGAACGTGACCAATATCAATCCACAATTATTAACCATTGAAGCTGCTGTTACAAAGGATAAGCAGTACATTTATCAGGCAGCTATGATGGATCCTCATACAGGTGCTGAACTTAGTATTGACCAGATCAAGAATATGTGTGATGAACTGATTGAGGCACACGGTGATTATATGTCTTGGTTTCAATAATCTTTAAACCCTATACGCCGACTGATCTTTTCATGGCTACTACCAAAAGAAAAGAAGTAGGTAAATTACCCTACTTCTTTTCTTTTGATCTTATCTATTTCCTATTTTAGATAAGACTCTTTGATATCCATTGATCTTTCATCATATGCCCGGACTTTATCTCTTAGCTTTTCTTTTTCTTCATCTGTAGCAAAAGCCATATGGATACTATTTAAAGTCAACCTTTTTATATCTTCTTTTTTTAACCCATACCAGTTCCCAAGAAGCAATAACTCCTCTGACATGGTTGTTCCAGATACCGTTCTATTATCTGTGTGGACAGACACTAAGAGTCCCTGTTGATAAAACTCCATAAAGGGGTATTCTTCCATACTATTACTGGCCTTTGTTTGCAGATTGCTGGTTGGGCACATTTCTATTCCAATCTTATGATCTTTTACAAATTTAATCAGCTCTGTATGACCCTTCATGGCGATTCCGTGGCCAATTCGTGTAGCTCCCATTTCTATTGCATCTTTTATATTCTGAGCATTTTGACATTCTCCTGCATGGATGGTGATTGGTATTTCTTTTTGAGCAGCCTGATAAAAGAATTCTTGATGCAGTCGTGGTGGAAAATCTCCTTCATTTCCTGCAAGATCTACCCCACATACGCCTTTATGCAGATACTGACTGGCCACATCCAGCAGTTCCATATTATCTTCTTGTCTTTCATGCCTCATAGCACATAGAATCGCTGATGCTGTAACCTGGGTTTCCTCCTGCCCTTTTTTAAGTCCTAAAATAACAGCCTCCACAACCTGATGGATAGTCAAAGATTTTTGTGTATGGAGCTTCGGTGCAAATCGGACTTCCAAGTAAATAACATGTTCCTTTGCAACCTCTAAAACCAATTGATAGGCTGCATACATTAAATCTTCTGCTCGCTGTAAGCAACGAATGGGAAGATCGAACTTCTCTAAATATTCATTTAAACTTTTATTCTCTTTCTTTGCCTGAAGTTGTAGCCTTAACCCTTCATCATCCTTCGGTATATCTATATGATTTCTATTGGCTAACTCTCGAATCACTTCTAATGGTAGGGAACCATCTAAATGGCAATGAAGTTCAACTTTTGGTACGCTTTTCATCCATGATATATTCATATAAACACCTCGATTCTACGTAATATTTCTTTTTCTCCAAAAATAAAAGGAAAAAAGCTATAGGTTACAGAACCTAAAACTTCTTCCTTCTAGAAATAGCGGGAATAGGATTTGAACCTATGACCTTCGGGTTATGAGCCCGACGAGCTTCCAGACTGCTCCATCCCGCGACACGTTATGTTAACTATACTACACCTTTTCTTTTCACTTGTCAAGTTTTTAACTGACTTTTTATTTTCTCTCTGACTTCTTTTCTTTTATTCTTTACCATTCTCCTATCGATTCAAAAACAGAGTGCGAAGTTTATATTAAACTTACACACTCTACCTACAAGCCCGGAATTCTATATATTACTGAGTTATCATATCTTTGTATCTTTCGTAAATTTATGAGATCATGATATTACAATACTAAAGATTCTATTCCTTTTACTTTGTCTTGTAATCCTTCTATATCTTCGGTATTTTTTCTTACCTTTTCTCTTAAAGAATTGATTTTTATATTATTTATTTCTTCTTTATGAGTGATCTTAAGTGCCTCATCTAATTTATCCATGAGAAGCTGATGCCCCTCTGCAATAATTGTAATATTTCGTGTTACTTCATTTTCCAATAATAATTCCATATTTGTGATTCGTTTGTTTAATGATTTAAAAATATCTGCATTTTCTTTAAACTGATCATCGTGTTCCTCAAGCTTTTTATTGATCCTTTTAAATTCTGCGTCATGTTCCTCAAGCTTTTCTTCGATCCTTTCAAACCTTGCATCGTGTTCTTCAAGCTTTTCTTCGATCTTTTCAAACCTTACGTCGATTTCATCAAATCTTCTATTGGATTCCTGGAAGCCTTGTTCCATTGTTTTTCCTATATTATTAATGGCTAATAATATAGCATTAACAGATTCGCTCATGATTATTTCACCTTTCTTAATCAGTGGTTATTCGTTACATCCACATTTTTCTTTCATAATATAATAAAAAAACCCTAGAATCATCTCTATTTGTAGGACTCCAGTATAGCATAAAAAGGAGTATGATTGAAGGAAATCAACGTATTTTTTCTGCTTATTTTCATTTCTGTTAGAAATGTCGAAAAAGGATATTGCAAATAGTAACATTGCTATAACCTTTTACATAATAGGAGTTTTATTTTTACATTAATATCCTTCTAACTTTCTATCCTTTCGAAGAAGGTATCTCTTCTTACCACCTTCCCATTCTATCTGTTGGTTTTCATTTTCTAATACAAGACCTGGAACCTCTATAGGCTTACCATTTTCATCAATGGCAACCATAACAAAATAAGCATGGTTGATCAGCCTTCTTGTGCCATCTTCACGCTCTTCTACAAATGCATCGACTCGAACTTCCATAGAAGATCGTCCGACATAAGTGATTTTTCCAACGAGAACAACAATATCATTTACAAATGCTGGCTCTTTAAAAACCAATTGGTCAATGGCTGCTGTTGTAATTTCTTTTCCACAATGACGTCTTGATACGATGCCTGCAACCACGTCCATCCATCGCATCAAATCCCCACCAAACAACCTTCCATATCCATTTATATGAGAACTTTGAACGAAATACGCATTCTCCGTTAATGAATCACCAACACGTTTCTTCATCTTTTCACCCTTTGTATATGCCAATTTTTTGAACCTTATTCCGCATCACTGGTAAAAAACCGACATCCTTTCTTGTATTCTAATTAAGTTGAAACTTACTTTTTATTATAGTTCTAGTCATAAAACATGGCAAGTGATAGTTTCGTAACACAGGGATTGTTCTTTTATCTTCTCTACCTTTTATCTTCTCTACCTCTCCTCTTTATACTCTTATCATATGCTCTCTTATTAATGAAGCTCTGTTCTCAGATAGGACAATCTATTGTACTGGATCTATGCTATAATATAGTAATGATTCTATTTAGAAGATTCATTTAGAAAAATGAAAAATGAGGGGGATATCATATGTTTGAACAAGATTATATCATGAGATTGATTTTCGAATTGATCCGCTTTTTTATAAAGGCAATCTTTAATATTGACATAAAACAAAAGGAAGTCATTGATGGAGAAGACTTACAAATGAGTGATATTGGTAAGGAGAAATTAAAATATCTACAAGCTTTAATCAAGAAGGGGAACATAAATCAAGCAGAAGACCTGTTATATCAAGAGATGGAAATCTCAAGCCAAGAAGATTTGAAAGTAGGTTTATTATTTTATGAATCTCTTAATCAGTTAGATCCAGCATTCCTAGAAGAATCTGGATTTACTTATGAAGAGATTAAAGATGGGGTTGAACGACTTCTAACCCTCTATGGTTACCAAACCCTTTTAGAACTATTTCATTCCTAGGTCAACAAAAGCCTATGTAAACATACCAGAAGTGAAACCATTACTTTATGGGATAAAAAACCTCCCCCTGGGCAATAGCTCTCACTACTTCCACAAGGGGAGGAATTTATCATTTCATTTTTTAACTTTATTTTATAAAGGATCCTATTTCTTATCTATCAATTATGCATTTCTACTCTTTGCTCTCATGAAGATCTTTGCAATTTCATTAACAATAATTGGAATAATAGATAATCCTAGAACAATGATCCAGTCTTGAACTTCTAATTGATAAACTTCAAATACCTTAGCTAGTGGGTCGACTCCAATTACAACAATCTGTAAGAAGATTCCTAGAAGAATAGAACCTAATAAGAATTTATTTTCAAAGAATCCTTTAAAAACACTCTTCTTTTCATTTCTTAAGTTTAAAGCATGGAATAACTGTGATACACTTAATACCACGAAAGCCATTGTCTGGGCTTGCATTAACACATCTTGTGTCATGGTTCCATCCATTACTACACTGAAGTTCCAAATGCCTGTATGCTCCATAGCTCCAATAACGAATGCCGCTAACGTTAAAACGCCGATCAAAATACCATTTCCAACTAAGAATCCAATTCTTCCATGGAACAAACTTTCCTTAGAATGTCTTGGTTTTTCTTTCATAACGTCTTTATCACCAGGATCCATTCCAAGGGAAAGGGCTGGGAAGCTATCTGTTACTAAGTTTACCCAAAGTAAATGGATAGACTGTAATGGTGTTGCCCATCCTAGTAAAATAGCTAGGAAGAGAGATAAGATCTCACCGATGTTACAAGATAATAAGAAGAGAATAGACTTCTTAATGTTCGCGTAAATATTTCTACCTTCTTCCACCGCTGTAACAATGGTTGAGAAGTTATCATCTGTTAATACCACATCAGAAGCTCCTTTGGCAACATCTGTTCCTGTGATACCCATAGCAACACCGATATCCGCTGCTTTTAAAGATGGAGCATCGTTTACTCCGTCTCCTGTCATAGATACAATATTATCATCTGCTTTAAAGGCTTTTACAATACGTACCTTATGTTCTGGAGAAACACGAGCAAATACGCGAGTATGTCTTGCTACTTCAACTAATTTTTCATCTGACATCTCATCAATTTCAGCACCAGAGATGGTCTGATCTTCTGTTTCTGCAATTCCAAGTTCTTTAGCAATAGCAAAAGCTGTTTTTTGATGATCACCCGTGATCATAATGGTCTTAATTCCAGATTCTTTACAAGTTGCAATAGAATCTTTAACTTCTAGTCTAGGTGGGTCGATCATTGCAATTAATCCAATAAAGATTAAATCACTTTCCATTTGATCCTGATCCAAATCAGAATCAGGGACTTCTTTGTATGCTGCACCAAGTACACGGAGTGCTTGGTCTGACATTTCGTTTGCAGCATCCATAAACTCTTTGGCAACTTTTTCTGTCATTGGAACTATTTCAGAGTTTACAATAGCCTTTGAACATTTTTTAAGAAGGTTATCCGTAGCCCCTTTGGTCATAACATAGAATCCATCACCATATTTATTTACGGTAGACATCAGTTTTCTATCAGATTCAAATGGAGCTTCATTTACTCTAGGGTGAGCTGCATTCACATCATCTTTTTTAAGACCATATTTATTACCTAAATCAATTAATGCTACTTCTGTTGGATCTCCTGTGCTTCCATTTTCATTAGAAGTTGCATCACTACATAGCACAATATTTTCTACTAGTAATTTTTGTGTGCTGTCATTTACATCCACTTCATCGGCTGATACCAGCTTTTGGTTTACGAAGAATTTCATAACCGTCATTCTATTTTGTGTTAAGGTACCTGTTTTATCGGAACAAATAACGTTAACAGCACCTAAGGTTTCTACGGATGGTAATTTACGAATAATCGCATTCTTCTTAACCATACGTTGAACACCAATGGCTAATACGATGGAAACAATAGCAGGCATTCCTTCTGGAATTGCTGCAACTGCAAGAGAAATCGCTGTCATAAACATAGTAAACATATCTCTCTTTTGTAGAACTGCAATTAAGAACATTGCCGCACATACTGCTAAAGCGATAATTCCAAGTAACTTTCCGATCTCGCCCAACTTTTTCTGTAAAGGAGTTTTTTCGTCACCCTCATTTAACATGTTAGCAATATGACCAATTTCCGTGTTCATTCCAGTTCCAATGGCAACACCAGCCCCACGACCATTGGTTACGAGAGTGGATGAAAATGCCATATTCTTTTTGTCTCCAATTGGCATTTTTTCTTCTTCATATATTAATTCAGCATTTTTATTCACCGGTACAGATTCTCCTGTCAATGCTGATTCTTCTACTTGAAGGTTTGCTGACTCAATTAATCTCATATCACAAGGAATGTATCTACCTGCATCTAATACAATGATGTCCCCTGGCACAATTTCCTCTGAATTCACTTCAACTGTTTCTCCATCACGAATCACATAAGCCTTCGGTGTGGATAGTTTTTTTAATGCTTCCATAGATTTTTCTGCTTTGGCTTCCTGAGATACACCAATTACAGCATTTAAAATAACGACTAAAGCTATGATAATGGTGTCATTTAGCTCTCCCATGAACCCTGAGATAACTGCTGCAATTAACAAGATATAAATCAATGGATCGTTTAATTGTCCAAGGAACAGCATAAACATACTTTTTTTCTTACCCTCGTCCAGCTTATTTAACCCATACTTTTCTTGTCTTTTTTTAGCCTCTTCTTGACTTAAACCCTTGGATGGATCCACATCCATCTCTTTTAGAACTTTGCCTATGTCCTGATTAAAGTACATATTTTTTTCTCCTCTCATAATTCCACTTATACTAAGTTTTCCCAAACTGACCGCTTATATTCTTTACTGATATCCATATCACCTTGGTCTGTTTTCTCATTAACTTTTTCAAGTCATGAGAGCACTTAACGCCCATAAAGATCTGTTTCTGATTGATGATAACAGAAACATGCCTTTTCATCTTATGTCATTCTGTGCAAAAAAAATAAGACATTCAGTTTATAAT
>DVLR01000385.1 GCA_018715425.1 Candidatus Merdenecus merdavium | reverse complement strand
C
The DNA here is from genome assembly GCA_018715425.1 of Candidatus Merdenecus merdavium. Classification (GTDB taxonomy): domain Bacteria; phylum Bacillota; class Clostridia; order Lachnospirales; family Lachnospiraceae; genus Merdenecus; species Merdenecus merdavium. Next base: position 7,139 of record DVLR01000385.1, on the reverse strand, counting down.
AACCAGATGATGCAATTTCAGATAATGCATATGCCCAATTGTAACTGCACTATCAAAATATTCACCGGTTCTACCATCACGAAGTTGTACTTTACCATCTCTGGAAATCGGAACACCCTTCCACTCTTTTCTATGATCAAGGTGATCTCCCAAATATTCCAGCATTTCCGAATCTACATTGTTTTCATATTTTTCTTTAAATTCTTCCCAGCTTGTATTGACATAATCATCTGCCATCTCTAGCGTATCCATGATATCGAATTCGTTAGCACCATCAAAAACAGGTGTGGCAATATTAAATCCTAATGCTTTGGCAGCCAGACTTAAGTGAATTTCAAGTACCTGTCCAATGTTCATACGGGAAGGTACACCAAGTGGATTTAACACAATATCCAGCGGACGGCCATTTGGAAGATAAGGCATATCCTCAACAGGTAATACACGGGAAACAACACCCTTATTACCATGACGTCCCGCCATCTTATCACCAACAGAAATCTTTCTCTTTTGCGCAATGTAAATGCGGACGGTCTGATTCACACCCGGTGATAATTCATCACCATTCTCCCTTGTAAATACTTTCGCATCTACAACAATACCATATTCACCATGAGGTACCTTAAGGGATGTGTCACGAACTTCTCTCGCCTTTTCTCCGAAAATAGCACGAAGCAGTCTTTCCTCTGCAGTCAGCTCTGTCTCACCCTTTGGTGTTACTTTACCAACAAGAATATCTCCGGTACGAACTTCTGCACCAACTCTTATTATCCCTCTTTCATCAAGGTCTTTTAAGGCATCATCACCAACTCCGGGAACATCCCTTGTGATTTCTTCCGGTCCCAGCTTCGTATCCCTTGCTTCTGCTTCATATTCTTCTATATGGATAGATGTATACACATCATCCTGTACTAACCTTTCACTAAGTAATACAGCATCTTCATAGTTATAACCTTCCCATGTCATGAAACCAATCAGTGGGTTCTTTCCAAGGGCAATTTCACCATTAGATGTGGAGGCTCCATCTGCAATAACCTGACCCGCATCTACATGCTCGCCTTTAAAAACGATTGGTTTTTGGTTATAACAGTTACTCTGGTTACTTCTTGAAAACTTAATCAATCTATATTCTTCTGATGTTTTATCATCATCATACTGTATTACAATTTTTTTAGCAGTAGACATGGTAACAGTACCTGGTTTTTTCGCAACAACACATACACCAGAGTCTACAGCTACTTTTGTTTCCATTCCTGTTCCTACAATTGGCGCTTCTGCAACCATCAAAGGTACTGCCTGACGCTGCATGTTAGATCCCATCAGCGCACGGTTCGCATCATCATTTTCAAGGAACGGAATCATGGATGTAGCAACAGAAAATACCATCTTAGGAGAAACGTCCATTAAATCCACTTTACTTTTCTCAAACTCTGAGGTTTCATCCTGATATCTACCTGAAACATTGCTATTTACGAAATGTCTATCTTCATCAAGAGGCTCATTAGCCTGTGCAACGATATAGTTATCTTCTTCGTCCGCTGTCAAATAGATTACATCTTCTGTAACAATCGGATTATTTGCATCTGTTTTGTCTAATTTTCTATATGGTGCTTCTATAAAACCATATTCATTAATTCTTGCATATGTAGCAAGAGAGTTAATCAGACCAATGTTTGGTCCTTCCGGTGTTTCAATTGGACACATTCTTCCATAGTGGGAATAATGAACGTCACGCACCTCAAAGCTGGCTCTATCTCTTGATAGACCACCTGGTCCTAGGGCTGACAATCTTCTCTTATGTGTCAATTCACCAAGAGGATTATTCTGATCCATAAACTGTGACAACTGAGAACTTCCAAAGAACTCCTTAACAGCCGCTGTTACCGGTTTAATGTTTATTAATGACTGTGCAGAAACGCCTTCAAGATCCTGTGTTGTCATTCTTTCTCTAACAACTCTTTCCAATCTTGATAAACCAATTCTATATTGGTTCTGCAATAACTCCCCTACAGCTCTGATTCTTCTATTTCCCAAATGATCAATGTCATCTGCATTTCCAACTCCCACTTCCAGATTCATGCAATAATTAATAGAAGCAATAATATCTTCCTTCGTAATGTGCTTTGGTACAAGCTCACTTACATTTTTGGAAATTGCCTCTTTTAATTCTTCTTCTGTTTCGTTTTCTGAAAGTATCGACGCTAAGACGGGATAGAAAACCTCTTCTGTAATCCCTAACTCTTTGCAGTCAAAGTCAACATAATTGTGTATATCTACAGCCATATTAGAAATCACTTTTACATTTCTTTCCTCAGTCTGTATCCATACAAATGGTACCGCTGCATTCTGAATTCTCACAGCCAGTTCTTCTGTAACTGTTGTACCAGCCTGGGCTAAAATCTCACCTGTTGTCATATCCACTACATCTTCTGTCAACACATGATTTCTAATTCTATTTTTATAAGATAACTTTTTGTTAAATTTGTAACGTCCAACCTTTGCAAGATCATATCTTCTAGGATCAAAGAACATGCTTGCCACTAAACTTTCTGCACTCTCTACAGACAAAGGCTCTCCCGGACGTATCTTTTTATATAACTCTAATAGACCTTCCTGATAATTTTCAGAAGCGTCCTTTTCAAAACTCGCCAAAATCTTTGGTTCTTCACCAAACAACTCTAATATCTCAGCATTGGTGCCAAATCCCAGCGCTCTTACCAATACAGTAATTGGTACTTTTCTTGTTCTATCTACACGGACATAAAAAATATCATTGGAGTCTGTTTCGTATTCCAGCCACGCACCCCTATTAGGAATGACAGTAGCGGAATAAAGTGTCTTACCAACCTTATCATGTGCTACGCCATAATAAATACCTGGCGAACGAACTAACTGGCTGACAATAACTCTCTCTGCACCATTAATCACAAAGGTTCCTGTCTCTGTCATTAATGGAAGATCACCCATGAAAATTTCGTACTCACTGATTTCACCTGTTTCTTTATTATGAAGTCTGACTTTTACCTTAAGCGGAGCTGCATACGTTGCATCTCTTTCTTTACATTCCTCAATGGTATATTTCTTCTCGTCTTCACATAGCTGGAAATCTACAAATTCAAGACTTAAATGTTCACTGTAGTCTTCAATTGGAGAGATATCTTTAAAGACTTCCTTTAATCCTTCGTTCAGAAACCATTGATATGAATCTTTCTGAATCTCGATAAGATTAGGCATATCAAGAACCTCTTTTTGTCTTGAGTAACTCATCCTTAAACTCTTACCTGACTTTACCGGATGCATCCTGTTGTTCTCCATTGACATTTCACCCCGTCTTTCTAAATATTATAAGCTATTTTAACGCTTTTTTGCAAATTCAAGGCAATTGTGCTGGATTAATAGTATATTCCACCACAATAGTGCATTGTCCATCATAGCATAAAGGGGAACCCCTTGTCAATAATTTGTTTTATTTTTTATTTATTATGAAATAATGCTGCAACGCAGTAATCTGCAACAATGTGGTTATTCGGCTTTTTTATATCCCTGTCCTGCTATTGGAATCTATAATAATTAGTATAACCAATAAATGGTTTGGTAAACTTTGGAATCCCGCGCAAGCGCAGTCTTCACGCGGACATTTTACAAATGTCCGCATATAAAAACAATCAGCCTCCTTGACTGGTATGCAAGCATACCGTCTTGGAGACTGATTGTCTTTATAGACGCTTGTTCTATTTGACTCGCGATTATTTGATAGTAGCTTTTGCACCTTGATCTTCTAAAGCTTTTGCTAATTCTTCTGCTTCTGCTTTTGAGATTCCTTCTTTTACGTTCTTAGGAGCTCCGTCAACTACTTCTTTTGCTTCTTTTAAGCCTAGGCCTGTAGCATCTTTAACTGCTTTGATAACTTTAACTTTGTTTGGTCCAACTTCTGTAAGTTCAACATCAAATTCAGTTTTTTCTTCTGCTGCACTTTCACCAGCGCCGCCTGCTGCTGCAACTACAACACCTGCTGCTGCTGATACACCAAATTCTTCTTCACATGCTTTTACTAAATCATTTAATTCTAAAACTGATAGTCCTTTGATTACTTCAATAATTTCTTGAGTTGTCATCTTAATTTCCTCCATTAATATCATCGTTATTTTTATTTCTGATTTATTCAGTATAAATTACAACTATATGCAAAGCATTTTATGCATTTGCTTCATTCTGCTCAGCGATTTGTTTAATAACACGAGCAAAGTTGGTAATTGGAGACTGCATACTTCCAAGTAATTTGGATAGTAATTCCTCTCTTGATGGAATACTTGCAATTTTCTTAATTCCATCAGCATCGTAATATAAGCCTTCAACCACACCAGCTTTAATCTCTAATGCTTTTGCACTTTTTGCAAAGTTATTGATAATTCTAGCCGCTACTGTTGCATCATCTTTACAGATTGCAATTGCTGTAGGTCCTGCTAAGTGTTGGCTTAATTCTTCGAATTCTGTTCCCTTAACCGCAAAGTTAATCATTGTATTTTTATAAACTTTATATGCAACATTATTATCTCTAAGCTCTTTACGAAGTTTTGTATCTTCTTCAACTGTAAGACCACGATAATCAACTAAAACTGCTGTTGCTGCACCATTAAGCAAATCAGAAATTTCCTGAACGATAGGTTGTTTCATCTCTACTTTAGCCATGATTTCTGCCTCCTTATTTTTTATAGTATCTGTATTCTTTCCTATCTTCCATAAATATCAATTTATAGCAGATAATCAGAACTACGGGAAAAACTCTATGCCATAAGCATCGGTTCTGAATAACAAAAAACCTCTCTGCCATAGACAGAGAGGTACCACAATTCTTTCATGTTGTCCCTCGGCAGGCGTATTATTCTTATGCCATATGGCACCTGCTGTCTTCGGCAATATTCGTTTTATGAAATGCATTCTAGCATATTTTTTATTTATTGTCAATCATTATTGGATAAACCTAACTACATTAATTTCGCTACGTTTAATTTCACACCAGGTCCCATTGTAGAAGTCATAGTAACACTTCTTAAATATTGACCCTTTACTGCACTAGGTTTTGCCTTAATAATTGCATTTATAAGCGTTTGGAAGTTGTCCGCTAATTGTTCTTCTGTAAAAGAAGCTTTACCAATTGGAACATGAATAATGTTTGTCTTGTCAAGTCTGTATTCAATCTTACCTGCTTTAATATCAGTAACTGCTTTTGTTACATCCATTGTAACTGTTCCTGCTTTAGGGTTTGGCATTAAACCTTTTGGTCCAAGAACACGTCCTAAACGTCCAACAACGCCCATCATATCCGGTGTTGCAACAACTACATCAAAATCAAACCAGCCTTCGTTTTGAATTTTAGGGATTAGTTCTTCTCCGCCTACGAATTCTGCACCAGCTACTTCTGCTTCTGCTGCTTTATCGCCTTTAGCGAATACTAAAACCTTAACTTTTTTACCTGTTCCGTGTGGCAGTACAACTGCTCCACGAATCTGCTGATCCGCATGACGTCCGTCACATCCTGTTCTAATATGAAGTTCTATTGTCTCATCAAATTTAGCCTGAGCTGCGCTTTTAACTAATCCAATACTTTCTGCTACATCATAAACAGTTGTACGATCTATTGTCTTAGCGGCGTTTAGATATCTTTTTCCTCTTTTCATTGTAATAACCTCCTGTGGTATTATCGGAAGAGTAGATTTTTCAATCTACGATGAATCAAATTCATTCGCCTCCCACATTTCTATTTTTAATAAGTTCTATTCTTTTAACAAATTCTAACCGGTTGCAATTAGTCTACTACTGAGATTCCCATACTTCTTGCTGTTCCTGCAATCATGCTGATTGCCGCCTCAATATTTGCTGCATTTAAGTCAGGCATTTTAAGTTCTGCAATTTTCTGAACTTCTTCCTTTGTGATAGTAGCAACCTTAGTTTTGTTAGGCACTGCAGATCCAGATTGGATTTTACAAGCTTTTTTAAGAAGAACTGCAGCTGGTGGAGTCTTACATATGAAACTAAAGCTTCTATCTCCATAAACAGTGATAACAACAGGGATAATCATTCCTGCCTGATCTGCTGTTCTAGCATTAAATTCTTTTGTAAACTGAACTATATTTACACCATGTTGTCCTAGAGCCGGACCAACCGGTGGTGCTGGTGTTGCTTTACCAGCTTCGATTTGTAATTTAATGTATCCTTCTACATTCTTTGCCATAATAGGCACCTCCTTGTGGTATTATCGGAAGATACGCTTTCGCCTCTCGAAGAATCTTTGACTCTCCCATTTTTTTGCATGCAAAAAAATTATCCTCCCACTTTTTTGTTACATTTTTTTAATCTCCGCAAAACTTAACTCTACAGACGTTTCACGACCAAACATGTCGACATTAATCTTGACAGACTGTTTATTGGGATCGACTTTTTGCACAACACCTACCGTATCAGCCCAGACACCGCTGATTACTTTTATGGTGTCACCTTCCTGAACGTGTACAATAACGTTCGGAGTGCTCATTCCAATTCCCAGATTATGCATCTCTTCTTCTGTCAAAGGAACCGGTTTTGAACCTGGTCCAACAAATCCCGTTACACCTCTGGTGTTTCTAACCACATACCATGTGTCATCGTTCATAAACATGTTAATCAGTACATATCCCGGGAACATCTTCTTCTGGGATACTTTCTGAACACCGTTTTTCACTTCCACCACTTCTTCTAACGGAACTGATACTTCCAGGATTTGATCCTGCAAATTTCTGTTTTCAATTGTCTTTTCAATGTTGGCTTTTACTTTGTTCTCATAACCTGAATAGGTATGAACTACATACCAGTTTGACTCTGACATAAATCACCTTACTCCAATCTGCATATGATGTTTTTGAATCGATTAGACAATCAGGTCGATACCCAGTTGAATAACCATATCCAAAACTTTAATCAATGCACCTAATAATACGGAAATAATAGCAACAGCTGCAGTCTGTTTTGCTACAGACTTCTTATCAGGCCAAACAATTTTCTTGAATTCAGATTTTAAACCTTTGAACCAGCTCTTTTTCGGAGCTTTTTCGCTTGCTACTGACTCACTCATATTTTCGCCTCCATTATCTCTTGATTACTTCGTT
>DVLR01000384.1 GCA_018715425.1 Candidatus Merdenecus merdavium | reverse complement strand
TTAACGTAGTTAGAGCATAATTAGAGTTCATACATGAAACTCTAAAAGGGGCTATGGCTTCACGATTTCTTAATCGAGAGGCCATGTCCCCTTTTTATTTTACTGACAACAATGAAAAAGCTGTTCTTTCTACACCTCTCTAAACATATAATATGGTAAGAATCTCGTGCTATCAAAGGTACAGAATGGCGGAAATTATGAAATTCAAAAAAAACGAAGAATTGATTATTTCTATCTTAATTCCCTTAACTGTTGGTGCCGTATCTTCACTTCTTAGCGGCTCCATGATGAAAACTTATGAACAATTAGTAAAACCCAGAGGAGCACCTCCTGCTACGATCTTTCCCATCCTATGGACCATCCTTTATGTTTTCATGGGGATTTCTTTTTACATACTTTGGACGACTCCATTGGTAAAACCCAAAAAAGCTATTAGAATATACTTTCTCCAACTGTTTTTTAACTTCTTTTGGAGTATTTTATTTTTTCATTTTCACGCATACCTACTATCTTTTATATGGATACTTCTGATGATTTTCATAATTATATTTATGATAAATGAATTTTATAAAATCAATCCTCTCGCTGCTGTTTTACAAATTCCATATCTTGTTTGGAGTGTCTTTGCTGCTTATTTAAACTTTATGGTCTTCCTTTTAAATTAAATGTCTATTTTATTCATTTTTTCATCATAAGAAAGAGATGATGCATAGTAATGTCTAGATCGATTGGCATCATCTCTTCCTGTTACAAGAATTTTTTTAGTTGTTCCACATTATTTTCCTCTGTTTTAAGTAGTTTATCGTTTAGCTTTAGTATATCCTTATCTACATCTTTATATTTATTTTTGTTTCTAGATGCTTCGATAATTCCCGTTGCGCTGCCCTGAATCAACATTTCTGAAATATGGGATGGACTTTTATCAAAGGCTGTTTTCATTCCAATAGCTAGATGAGTATTCATCTTAGCAAATCTACTGATTCCTTTAACCATCTCACCTTTTTCCCATATCTTTTCTTTCGCTTCCTGATTGATCTTATAATACTCCCGACCTTGTTCGTTTAAAAGCTTTTTAAATGTTGTGTCATGGACCAGTTGTTTGATCTGTCCAATGGTTTCTATTCCCATTTTGGAATTCTGATAAATCTCATTTAATAATATTGTATCCATTTCCATACTATCACCTGCCTCATCATTAGTATAAACCAAACAGATCCTTTTTATTACCTATTTTATTTTTTTAAGCACTCTATATCCTAGGGATTATATGTTTTTTACAAACTTTTCTTTTACTAAGGCAAAACATTCTCTTACCACATAATGCAATATAACAATGGTATCCACTGGTGCTGGAATTCCTTGGATCTGATGGATTCCTTGTTTTTTAGCAATAGCCATGGCGCGAAAAATATGAAAATCACTAGTTACAAGGGCAATACTAGCCTCTTTATTCTCGATCAGATGATAACTGAACTCTATATTTTCTTTCGTATTAACGGATCGATCTTCAAAAATAATTCTATTTTCAGCAATTCCTTCCATGATTAATGCACGTTTCATAGCCAATGCCTCTGAAATTCCTTCATCTGGACCTTGCCCTCCAGACACGATAATCTTTGTTTCCTTATTTTCTTTTAAATACTGAGCTGCTCTTTTAATGCGAGCCATTAATATTCTACTAGGAATCTCACCATTGACTTTTGCTCCAAGTAAAATAATATAATCCAGATTTTTACTAGCTTTTGGGATCATTCCATAAAGAACCATTCCTAGAAGGATGAAAAAGCAAAAAACTCCACCCAATAGTAAAAGCCCCAAAAAACGAACGAGAATAACGTGATTCTTTAACTGAAGAAACCATTCGCTTTTTTGCTCTGTAAACATATACCATGCGATCCATGCACTTCCCAAAGCAAGCCAAAACTTTGAAAAATCCGTCTTTCTTCCCGCATATAAAATGATCATTATATAGTAAATCCAACAACCAAGGCCTATGATAAGATATATCATGATTTTTTCCTTTCTACTTAATTTTTATCTTATTCTTCCTATTTTATCTTATCACACTCCCCTCTTACTGAAAAGAATCAAGGTTCAGAATGTTGCAACATCCATATGATCTAAAAAAAAGAAACTGCATTTTATAACAGTTTCTTTTTCAAGCCAAGCGCCATTACCTACCTTGCTTTAATTTATTTTTTACCTTCATTAAACGGACCAAATTACCTCTTTCGTTTTCATCTAATTTCATTTGGATAAAACGAATGCTATGATGCAATTGAGGGATCGTCATAAACTCTAGTGCATTTACCCTTCTTCTGACTTTTTCGATTTCATCAGCCAGTGAATCACATGATTTTTCAAGCTGCGCTAACTCTACAATATCCGGCAACATTTGCACACATTGTAAAATAGATCGATCCAATCCACTATTGGTAGTGGCAAATCCATAGGGATAAGCAGTTTTATCCTGGGAAAATCCATAGGTAAACTCTGGAACCGTAACTCCCATAATATTCTTTTCTTCCATTTGAATCTCCATGGTTTGTTCTGGTGCCATTAATGCCCCTTCTAAGAATGCTGGAGATACTTCTGCTCCCACAAGAGAAAACTCGTCATATAAATCCCGAAACTCTTTTTCCAACTTTCTTCTAAGAGTTCTAGCCTTTCCCAGAAGATCAATGAAC
>DVLR01000383.1 GCA_018715425.1 Candidatus Merdenecus merdavium | reverse complement strand
AACTGCGGACTTTATGATTACATCAAAATATATGTCTGAAGAATACAATCATAATGTTGTGAATTTCCAAAAAAATATAGAAAACCGAGCAAAGACTTTATAAGGAATAAAAAGGGTATTACCTCATTTCGTGAGAGTAATGCCTTTTTTTTAGGTATTTAGTAAAATAAAAATAGATGAATGACAAAAAAACACACCTATGAGGATTGGGCATAGGTGTGTTTTTGCAATGAATTGCATTGAAAAGTTTGAAAGTTTGTTATTAGCAAGAAATTAATAATAGGAACTATTATTAATAGATACAACTATATAATACCAGAAGTTTTTAAGTTTGTCTAGTATTATTTTTAAAAATATTAAAAATAAATATGAAAATAAAATAACCGTAATAATTTGTGACAAGCTTCATATATTGTTTAAAAGGAGTGGGTGATGTGAAGTGAAGAAAAAAGAAGATTTAATCAAGATATTTTCTATGAATATACAAAGTGCATTAAAAAAGGTAGATCAGCCTTTTGAGTATTTGCAAGAGATTAGATTAAGGGTGGACAAACCGTTGATACTTGCTTTTAAAGGAGAAGAATATTTTATTCAAAAAGATGGAACTATGACAAAAAAAACGGATGGAGTCTTTATCTGTGAAAAAAAAGATCTTATGGAGACGATGGAATATATTGGAAACTACTCCCTCTATGCCTATGAGGAAGAAATTAGACAAGGATTTCTTACCATACAAGGAGGCCATCGCGTTGGCGTTGCAGGAAAAATAATTATGGATGGTAATAAAATAAAAGGAATGAAGCACATATCTTATATTAATGTTCGTATTTCTCATCAAATAACTGGTTGTGCCAATGAGGTGATGCCATATATTCGAAACGGGGAAGGAGCATACCACACGCTGATTGTATCTCCGCCTAGATGTGGAAAAACAACTTTATTAAGAGATATGATTAGGCAGCTTTCCAATGGTGATGATGTTTATGAAGGATTGACCGTAGGAGTGGTTGATGAACGATCAGAAATTGGGGGATCCTACATGGGAGTACCACAAAATGATCTAGGGATGAGAACGGATGTTTTAGACTGCTGTCCTAAAGCAGATGGAATGCTTATGTTAATTCGATCCATGTCTCCTAGAATTGTATGTGTAGATGAAATTGGAGATTTTTCAGATATTCATGCTATAGAGTCTGTCATACACTGTGGATGTAAATTTATTGCAACGGTACATGGAAGTTCCATTGAAGATATTAAAAAGAAACCATTGCTACAGAAATTTATACAGGAAAGAATTTTTGAGCGATATGTGATTCTTTGCAATGATCCTGCCATTGGTTCTATTGCAGCTATCTTTGATGAAAGAGGCACAAGCTTACTGAAAAGGCAGGTGGACAAAATATGAAGTTTTTTGGAATTCTTATGATTGTTTTAGCCAGTGGGGGAATTGGTTTCTCATATAGCCAAGATCTTTTAAACCATACCAAAAGTTTAAAAGAACTACAGCAGATGGTGATCATGATACATACAGAGATTCGTTATTGCACATCTACCCTACCAGAGGCATTACTGGGAATTAGCAATAGAGTAAGGGAACCTTATTCAGTGTTTTTATATAATACTGCCATGGAGCTTGGAATGCTAGAAGGAAAAACCTTTGCTACCGTTTGGAAAAAACATGTGGAGGAAGATTTAAGAGAAAGTCATTTGACAAAGAAGGATTTAGGGCAACTAGAAGGACTTGGAGACCATTTGGGATTTTTAGATAAAGAAATGCAAGAAAAAACATTTGTTTTATATTTAGAACAGTTAGGACAGGATATTGAAGAATCCAAAGAGGCAGCAAAGGCTAAGACCAAGGTTTATCACTGTCTTGGAGTAACCATAGGATTGTTTATAGCGATCATACTGATTTAGACTTACGAAGAGTCTAAAGGAAAGCGAAGCAAAGTTACAGATAAAGATATAGGGGGAATATTACATAATGGAAATCAATCTTATATTTAAAATAGCTGCTGTGGGAATCTTGGTTTCTGTGCTCAGTCAAGTTTTAAAACATAGCGGAAGAGAAGATCATGCATTTTTGACCAGTCTAGCAGGACTCCTTTTAGTTCTCTTTTGGATTTTACCTTACATTTATGAGCTCTTTGAGACCATAAAAAAATTATTTGCATTATAAAAACAAAATACATCTAGAGAGGGGTGAATCATGTGGATATGTTAAAAATAGGAATTGTGGGAATTGTGGGTGTTTTAGCAGCCCTTTTAACAAAACAATCCAAGGCTGAATTTACGGTATATATTAGCATGGGTACCTGCATCATTATATTTTTTTATGCAATGAGTAAAATGGAGTTTATTTTAGATAGTATTGGGACAATCAGTGGACTTATTTCTATTAAAGCGACTTACATTACAAGCCTTGTGAAGATCATAGGTATCACTTATATTTCGGAATTTTCCTCTAATATTTGTAAAGATGCAGGCTTTGGTACCATTGCTAGTCAGATTGAGATTTTTAGTAAATTATCAATTTTAGCAGTTAGTATGCCTATATTAATGGCTCTTTTTGAAACCATTAATGGTTTTTTAAATTAAGTTGGGAGTTTAGGATGAAGAAAATAATCTTAGTCATAAGTCTCCTGATATATGTAATCATGTTTCAAGAGATTGAGGTGTTTGCTGAAGAAGATACCACCCAGTCCATTATGGATTCCATTGATTTTTATGGAATTGATGAATCTTTGGAGGAGTTACTAAAAGGACAAGACTTAAACTTTCAAGATATGGTTGTTAAAATTATGAAAGGAGATCTATCTTTAAAAGATGGAAATCTGGGAAGTATTTTATTAAATTCACTTTTTTCAGGAGCTTTAAGTTATAAAGACAGTTTCATACATATTATCCTTATCGTTATTATTGCAGCAATTTTCACTAATTTTTCAAATATTTTTAAAAGTACTCAGATTGCAGAAGTTAGCTTTTATATTATATATTTACTATTATTCACGGTTTTGATCACATCCTTTAAAGAAATGGCAGGGGTTGTAACACAAGCCTTAGACACATTGCTTACATTTATGAAAGTATTAGTGCCAGCGTATTTTCTGGCCATTGCTTTTTCTACTGGGGGAACTACAGCCATGATGTTTTATGAATTTACTTTTTTGATGATAACAGTAGTACAATGGCTTTTACTCCACGTAGTGATCCCAGCAGTCAATATGTACGTTACCTTAACCTTAGTGAACCATATTTCAAAAGAGGATTTTCTATCGAAACTTGCAGATTTGATGAAGAAAAGTGTGAAATGGATGTTAAAATCTATGTTTGCAGCCGTTGTTGGAATTAACGTGATCCAAGGGCTCATTGCTCCAGCCATTGATGCTGTAAAATCTATGGCAATTACCAAGACTGCCAGTTCCTTACCTGGAATTGGAAATGCTTTGAATGCTATGACAGAATTAGTACTAGGATCAGCTGTATTAATTAAAAATTCTATTGGAGTGGCAGCATTGATTGTTATTTTGTTATTATGTGCAGCACCTGTGGTGAAGTTGGCTGTAAGCAGTTTTTTATACCATGTTATAGAGGCGGTGTTACAGCCGATTTCAGAAAAACGGATGTTGGAATGTATTCATGGTGTAGGAGAGGGAATTGGGCTGTTATTAAAGGTTTTAACCATGGCTGCCGTTCTTTTTTTGGTTACGATTGCCATGATTAGTGTTTCCACAAGTAGATAAAATTTCATACTAGGAAAGGAGAAATCTTTAAGATGTTAGAAGGATTTTATGGATGGATAAAAAACATAGCATTTTTTTATATATTCGTTACCATGATCATGAATTTGGTTCCTAATAATAGCTATCGCAAGTACATACAGTTTTTTATCGGCATTCTGCTTATCCTGGTCATTATTACTCCAATGATGAATCGTTTTGGAATTGGAAAAAGTTTTGATGCACAGGTGGTACTAGGGGAAATAAAAGAAGGGCTTCATAATCTTGAGGGAGCAAATAAAGGGTTAGAGGATCTTAAAATCCATGAATTAAAGAAGGGATATCAATTAGAAATTGAAAAACAGATTGAAACCATTGTATTAGCCAGAGGTCTTTATCCAGTGAAGGTGGAGGTAGAGCTTTCTTTAGATGAAAAGGAGGAAGAGAGCTTATTAACATCTGTGTCTATTATTGCTTCCAGAACGAAGTTGGAGGAAGAAGCTATTATTATAGAGGATATTATCGTTGGTCAGGATCGATTAGATAGTGTTGAGGAAATAAATATAAAAAATGACATAGAAGACGTCTATAATATTTCAATCAGTAATATAAATATAAGTATACAGGGGTAGCTTATGGAAAAAAATAGCAAATTACCAGTGCAAAATTTTAAACAAATGATGGATAAATTAAAAAATTTAAAGAAAGATCAACTCTTAATTCTTTTACTTGTTGGTATCTTATTGGTGGTCATTGCCATACCTACAAAGAAAAAAGAAGAAAAGGACCAAGGAAAAGAATCATCGTCTGTGGTGACAAATCAAAATGGAGATACAGAAACAGGAGAGGATGCATTAGACATATTAGAGGAGAAACTAAAGAGAGCACTTTCTAAAGTAGAAGGTGTAGGAGAGGTAGAGGTGATGATAACGATGAAATCGAAGGGAGAAAAGATCATTGGCAAGGATACACCGAGTATTACAAAGAGTCAAATGGAAACAGATAGCCAGGGGGGAACCCGTAGCAGTAATGAAGTAAATACAAGCGAAAGTACGATTTATGCCCAAGATGAGAATGGGAAGCAAGTACCTTATATCACTGAGGAATTAGAGCCAAAAGTGGAAGGAGTCATAGTAATTGCTAAAGGAGGGGATGACCCAGTTGTAATAAAAAATATATCTGAAGCTATTATGGCATTATTTAAAGTGGAAGCGCATAAAATTAAAATTATGAAGATGAATTAAAGGAGGCATAACAAGTGAAGAATATATTTAAGAAAAATCAGATTGTGGTAACGGCATTAGCTATTATGTTAGCAGTAGCTGGATATTTAAGCTATTCAGGCACGAAATTAGGAGTCGATGATAAGTCTAAAGAAGCGGCAAATCAAAAAGTGGAGTCTGGAGTCAAAGATGTAACAAATGATGAGATTTTATCAGAGAATGATATGCAAGAGGAATCCACAGATGAAACTGAGACGAATGAACTTTTGACTCCAACAGATGGTAATGTTTTAGAAGATATTGATAGCTTAGATTTGGATATATCAGATGAGGATTTAAGTGCAAATGCAGAGGATGAGGATACTACAAGCCCTGGTCAGGCAGTGCTTGCAAGTGGTTCTGGGACAAATATTTTTTCTGCTGGTGCCAAGGTGGAAAGAGAGCAGGTCCGTGCTAAAAATAAAGAGACTCTTTTAGAAGTTATTAACAATGAAAATATTACCGAAGATCAGAAACAAAATGCCATTAACAATATGCTTGAAATGACAGATATAGCCGAAAAAGAAGCGGCAGCTGAAATTTTATTAGAAGCCAAAGGATTCATGGATGTTGTAGTGAATATTACCGATGAATCTGTAGATGTTGTAGTGAACATGGCGGAAATTGATGATGCTGGTCGAGCACAGATTGAAGATATTGTAAAGAGAAAGACAGGTATTTCTGCTGAAAACATTATCATTTCCCCTGTTACAGTAGAAGAATAAAAATAAAATACATAATCCTAGAAATCTGTTTTAAAAGAAATCTAAAAAATATGTAAAGACCGCATCCTATGGCGGTCTTTTTATATGATTCCAATGGATTTAGGTATGCATAGGATTCTTCTTTTTGTTGACAATATAAGAGATAATATAATACAATAGTTGGGTTATGTAGTGATATAAATATTTGTAACGAATTAAAACTAGATTTGATTGTTTTTGTTCAATCATTCTTCTTGGCTTTAAATCATTGCAAATTTAGATAGATTTGAAAAACAGGAGGATAGGTTGTGTCAGTATATACAAA
>DVLR01000382.1 GCA_018715425.1 Candidatus Merdenecus merdavium | reverse complement strand
CCATGTATACTAGGTACTATTTTTCCTGTATTTATTTTTAAGATCACTTTCTAAATTTTATTAGCAGCATTGATAATTATACCTTTAGAGGATATAATATAGCTAAGATTAAAGTAAAGAATGAGAAAAGAGTAACTTATGAAATTAAACACTTTATCAAATACAACGAAAAAGACTTGGTATAAATTAGATTTATCTGCTAATGTATATCCAACGTTACAACGGAAAAACTTTTCTTCTGTTTATCGTATCACTGCTGTCATGAAAGAAACCGTAGATCCGTCTACTCTACAAAAAGCAGTTCTCATGATAAAGCCAAGGTTCCCAACCTTTTGCACCACTATTAGAAAAGGATTCTTTTGGCGATATCTAGAGTATAACAAACGTCCAGGTCCCTATGTTATGCCTGATATATCTAATCCATGTATGCCAATGAATTTTAAATTGAATCAGAGATATTTAATTAGAATTTATTACTATCAGAACCAGATCTCTTTAGAAGTTTTCCATTCCTTATCTGATGGTGGTGGAGCAACTTATTTTTTAAAAACCTTGATTGCTGTATATTTAAGGTTAAAAGGCCATAATATCCCCAATACTCATGGAGTATTAGATATTGAAGAGGAGCCTGATCCAGAAGAGTTAGAAGATGCTTATCTTCGCTATGCAAATTCAAAAGTTCACACTCCGAGAAGTCAAACGAAAGCCTATCGAGTTAGAGGAACCAAAGAACCCTTCTACACTTTAAATATCATTTGCGGAAGTCTATCCACAAAAAAAGCATTAGAGGTGGCAAAAAGTTATAAGGTGTCTCTTACAGAGTATTTCAATTCTGTGCTAATATATGCCTTAATTCAAAAACAAAAAGATGAGGGAAGAAGAAAGTTAAAACCTGTTAAAATAGCTATGCCTGTAAGCTTAAGGAGATTTTTTCCTAGTAAAACCTTAAGAAATTTCATTACTATGATCTATCCTTCCATCAACCCTCAATTAGGGGAATATTCTTTTGAAGAAATACTAACCCAAATCCATTATTATATGAGATATTATCTGAATGATAAATTTTTAAATGCAGACATCACAACCAATAGTGCTACCCAACAAAACCCTGTGATTAGAGCGATTCCCCTCTTTATTAAGGATTTGGTAGTACGCAGTTTCTATGTAAGGGTTCAGGATAAACAATCTACCGCTGGACTTACAAATCTTGGAGCGGTTTCTGTTCCTGAAGAAATGGCACCTTTCGTTTCCTGTTTTCATGTATTAATGGGACAACCTTTTTCTCCAAGAACGAACTGTGCAATTATTAGCTATCAAGACTGCCTCACCATTAATTTTGCCAGTAGTATTGTAGAATCCGATGTAGAAATGTATTTCTTTCGAAAATTAATCCAAGACGGCATACACGTAACCATACAATCTAATCGAGAGGAGGAGTTGAAATAGATGTCATACTGTGTACAATGTGGAGTAGAGCTAGAAAAATCCTTACGGAAATGCCCCCTTTGCCATACCCCTGTGCTAAATCCGAATACGCCAGTGGATCAAACAGGTATGAAACCTTATCCTGAACAAAAAGGAGAGGTGGAAATGGAAAACAAGACTGTTGCAGCCATACTTTTATCCGTGATCTTATCTTCTACAGCCATAGCCTGCGGTTTATTAAACCTTTTCATTTTCAAAGAAAATTTATGGTCCTTATACGTAATTGGAGCCTGTGCTTTATTTTGGATCTTTAGTATCCCCTTATTTATTTACGCTAAACTATCGATCTACTTAACCATCCTATTTGATGGCATTGCTACAGATTTATATATAGGAATTATTGCATATTTCTATCCTGGCAATGGATGGTACTTTAAAATTGCCGTTCCGATTATTTCATTTTTAACTTTAGGTTTGATCTTTTTTGTTTTCTTTACAAGAAAGATCTCTAGATCCTTTTTAAGTAAATGCGTTGTTATTTTTAGCGAAATAGGAGTTTTATCGGTTATGATAGAGCTTTTGATCAGAAACTATTTAAAACATCACTTTTTTATTACATGGTCGGCAGTGGTTTTGACTTGCTGCATCATCGTCATCATTATGCTTATGACGATTATAAGAGTTTCTGATTTTAGAGAAGAGGTTCGCCGACGTATGCATTTATAACAAGACCCATCATTTACTGAACCTAAAAATATTTTTCTAAAACTATTGACGTACTTATACAACAAATGATATAATATCATTTGTTCGTAAGCAGTTGTGGCGGAATTGGCATACGCGCTAGACTAAGGATCTAGTCTGGGTTAAACTGGGTACGGGTTCAAGTCCCGTCAACTGCATATTCCTTATATAGCTTATCCATGCTATATTCTTTATAAACACTAGGAAATCTAGTGTTTATTTTTTTCTAAAAATAATGATGTTACCAATTCTTACAGTTTTTATATCTGTATAACATAGACTTTCCATCCCTCTTTTGAAAATTTATAAAAAGGAACTCCAGTCGCAACAACTGGAGTCCTGT
The DNA here is from genome assembly GCA_018715425.1 of Candidatus Merdenecus merdavium. Taxonomy (GTDB): domain Bacteria; phylum Bacillota; class Clostridia; order Lachnospirales; family Lachnospiraceae; genus Merdenecus; species Merdenecus merdavium. The sequence goes on along the minus strand of DVLR01000382.1, from coordinate 1,937 downwards.
TTCTATCTATTATGCAATTTTACTTTTTGCTAATTCTGCTAATGTAGTAAATCCAGCTGCATCGTGAATAGCCATTTCAGATAACATTTTTCTATTCATATCAATACCAGCTAATTTTAAACCATGCATAAACTTACTGTAAGATAAGCCGTTCATTCTAGCTGCTGCATTAATACGAGCAATCCATAATTGTCTCATCTGACGTTTTCTTTGTTTTCTACCAGCATAGGAGCTTGTTAATGCTCTCATTACTGATTGCTTTGCAACTCTATATTGTTTTGATCTAGCTCCTCTGTAACCCTTCGCTAGCTTTAATGTCTTATTATGTTTTTGTCTAGCGTTCATTCCGCCTTTAATTCTTGCCATTGATATGTCCTCCTTCTACTTCATCTTATAAATAAGGTAAGATTTTCTTCATGTTTTTAAAGTTCGTAGCATCTATAATAGTAGCTTTTCTAAGATTTCTCTTTCTTTTTTGAGATTTCTTAGTAAGGATGTGACGTTTATAGGCTTTATTTCTTAATAACTTACCTGTTCCTGTTTTTTTGAAACGCTTAGCTGCTGCTCTGTTCGTCTTAATTTTTGGCATTGTATTTTTTCCTCCTTAAAATCAGTCTTATCTATTTTAACGTTTTTCAGTTAAAAACATCATAATGCTTCTACCTTCAAATTTAGCTGGTTTCTCAATGACTGCAATATCAGAAAGTTTGTCAGCAAAATCATTTAAGATATGTCTACTGCTTTGGACGTGAGCCATTTCTCTACCGCGGAAACGCAGGGTGACTTTTACTTTATTTCCTTTTAAGATAAATTTCCTTGCGGCATTAATTTTAGTGTTTAAGTCATTAGCATCAATATTTGGTGATAATCTTACTTCTTTTACATCCACAACTTTTTGTTTCTTTTTTGCCTCTTTGTCTTTTCTAGCAAGCTCATATCTGTATTTTCCGTAATCGATGATCTTGCAAACAGGTGGCTTAGCCGTTGGAGCGATTTTAACTAGATCCAGTTCTGCTTCTCTAGCTAATTTCATTGCTTCTCTTGAAGACATAATTCCTAATTGCTCACCATCTGCTCCTACTAATCTGACTTCCTTATCTCGAATCTGCTCATTAATCATTAAATCGCTAATTGTAGTGCACCTCCATAATCTTTAAAATATCACAATATTACCTATCTACAAACACTTACCATTATTTCGCTATTTGATATGACCATGCGAAATACATGTTTCCCCTTTATGGTTAATTTAAGATGTCAGCTGTCCATGTAATCATGTTCAAACAGCTTATACTTTTGCATAAAAAAGAGGATAGAAAAACTATCCACATATAAGCTTTATAAATGCAATATCATCTACATTTATAATACGTATTAACCAATAGTCACCTCTGTGCTATGGTGAGAGTGGATACTCTTCTTTGATTTCTTCTTGGTTATTCAACCTCATACAGTCTATCATATGCATATTTTCTTGTCAAGTAAATCTTTCCAAAATCTAAAAAAATATTAAAATTTCCTGGGATTTTAAAAACAGCATAGAGCGAATCATTCCGCTCTATGCTGTCTTTGATCCTGTTATTTACATTCAAACGTTCCACAAGCAGTGTCTTCTTTGTTAGATGCAGCTGCTCCTGCGATATGGATTCTATCTGCATCACAGATGCGTGATTCATTGTACATACAGGTACATGCATCACAAGCTACATCAATATGCTCACTTGGGCTTCCAACTGAATTTCTTACACTTTCTTCTGCCCCTTCAACAAAACTTGTACAACAAGTGTCATCAATATCTTTAGCATCTTCGCCTCCGACTTTGATATCTCCTTTACTACAGTATTCATCTCTATTATATAGACAAGTACGTGCGGCACACGCTAATGCTGGCATAGTAAATACCTCCTTTTCTTTATTCTCTGGTTAGTATTTACATC
>DVLR01000381.1 GCA_018715425.1 Candidatus Merdenecus merdavium | reverse complement strand
AGCCCTTAATAATATTATTCAGGATGGGACTTATATGAAGGAATATATGTCTTATGATTTGATGAATGCGATTGGAGTAACCACCCCTTTATATTCCTTTTCCAATATCACGGTAAATGGGCAGGAATGGGGACTTTATTTGGCAGTGGAATCATTAAGTGAGTCCTTTGCAAAAAGAACTTATGGTACTGATTATGGAGCTTTATATAAAGTGGAGTCCGATAATATGGGAGGTGCTAAAAATGGCGAGCTTCCAGAAGAAGGGAAGAGTATGGCTGATAGCTCCATGAATAGTAACAGCGGTGGAGCCGATCTTGTGTATACAGACGATGAGCTTGAAAGTTATTCAGATATATTGAACAACCCAAGTTATGATGTTACAGATGAAGAAAAAACAGAATTGATCCAAGCCATTAAGAATTTAAATGAAGGCGTAGAGCTAGAAAAATATGTAGATGTCGATCAAACGTTGCGATATATTGCAGCAAATACTGTGCTAGTGAATCTAGATAGTTATTTTTCTAATATGAAACATAATTACTACATCTATGAAGAGAATGGACAGATTACACCTATTCCCTGGGATTATAACCTTTCTTTCGCAGGCTTCCAATCAGGAGACAGCACAAGTGCTATCAACTTCCCTATTGACACGCCAGTGAGCGGAGTGGAACTATCTGAGAGACCCTTGATTAGTAAATTATTTGAGAAAGAAGAGTATCTCAATCAATATCACGAATATCTTCAGGAGATAGTCTCTTCATATTTTGACAGTGGGGTTTTTGAAAATAGAATTCATTACTTAGATGGGTTAATAGGAGAATATGTAAAGAATGATCCATCTGCCTTCTATACTTATGATGAATATCAGATTGCTATTACAGAGCTAAAGGAATTTGGAACCCTTAGAGCTTTAAGTATACAAGGTCAACTCAATCATACCATCCCTTCTACTACGGAAGGGCAGCAGGAAGACAGCTCCTCTTTGATCGATGGAAGTTCCGTAGATATTTCGGCTATGGGTACTCAAGGAGGGGATTCCATGGGAGAACCATCATCAAGAGGCACTCCAGGAGGACAGGGAGAAAACCAATTACCAGAAGGTATGTCGCCAGGAGGACGGGGAGAAAATGAATTGCCAGAAGGTATGTCGCCAGGAGGACAGGGAGAAAACCAATCGCCAGAAGGTATGTCGCCAGGAGGGCAGGGAGTAGACCGATTACCAGAAGGTATGTCGCCAGAAGGACAGGGAGAAAATGAATTGCCAGAAGGTATACCACCAGGAGGACAGGAAGAAGATTTATCCAACGAGGGAGCATCGGATCTACAGGATGCCGTACCAGCAGGAAATATGTTTAAAGATCAAGAAATGGAATTTGGGCAAGATTCAAGAAAGAATATGCAATTTAATGTATCCAGTCAAAAGATGTCCACGGAACATGTGATATATATGGTCATACTCGTAGCAGTATTAGCAGTCATGACCCTGGTAGCAAAATTTTGGAAAAGAAGAAAAGTTTGCTAAAATATCCCTATTGTTTTTCTTTAGATTTATAGATGAGTAAAAACCACCAATCAAAGGATGTATCAGATTCTCTGAGGGGTGGTTTCTTTAATATTCTATTCTTCCATTGCCTGTATTCTTTCAGCAACTGGTGAAACGTATTTATTGTTGTTTGGTAAAGGGATGGTCATATCTTTTGTTCTTTGGTATTCTTCTACAACGGGATCCCTTATTTCATAAACGCGGCTATATTCTTTAGTAGCTTCATCTTTTACAGTTAAACTACGGTTTTTATATAAAAAACGTATTAAGTCATAGCAATCAATCCAAATTTCATTATTTCCTTCTTTTTGGGATTCATCAAAAATTAATTGTAAGCCAAAATGTAAATGAGATTGTTTAATGTTATTTACATTTTCGGTAGAGCTATAGCCCGTTCTGCCTAAGTAACCAATCACATCTCCAGCCTGAACAATGCTGCCTTCTTCTAAAGATTTGTTATATGGGAAGTTCTTTCGTAAGTGAGCATAGTAATAATATCTTTTTTTATCAAAGCTTCGAATCCCAAGGCGCCAACCACCGTACTGATTCCAGCCTATAGCCTCCACGTATCCAGATTCTACAGCTGTAATAGGAGTTCCTACCTGCCCCATCATATCATGGCCTAAATGGGGGCGACTGTATCCATAAGATCTAGAAACTCCAAAATCATCATAATCATAATATTCATACCCTTTAGCAATAGGTGAAAAAGCCTTTAGTCCATATTTTTTAACCCAGACTTTCTCTTGGGATCCTTCTTCCTTTGGCACCTCTATTTCATATTCTCCAAGGAGACCATTAAGAACGGCTCCGTAGGCTTCCTTGTAATAGTTAAAATACTCCATATCCTTCGTTAAGTCCTCAAGGCTTTGATCTTCAGTTTTTAAGGTTTCAACCAATGTATTTAAATCTTTCTTAGAATATTTTGAAAAATCACCACCGTATTTTGTTCCAAGGTAAGCAAGTAAATCAATCCAATCTAGCTTTTGTCCCGATTCATAAGATTCTACATCAATATGGTAAGTATCTTCTAAAGCGGCGTAGTTTACTTTAAAGTCAACCCATTGAATATAGTCTGTTTTCACAGCGTCCTTTGATGAATCTGAGTTTTGTCCTTCATGTTGAGAGGTAGAGGTGTTGACGGAAGGAATCATAGAGTTTTTAATGGTTCTTTGATAGGTGAGGATAAAGGCTAGAACCATAAGAAGTATGAACTCTAGCTGTATAAAGTGATAAAGTTTGATTTTTTTAAACATGGAGACCTCATATATCTGATATCGTATCTATTTTATGAAGTTCCTTTCTTTGATATTACTATTTACGTAAGTTATTAAAAGAACTTGAGAAGGCAAATAGAAAACCCACATGCCTATACTACTTATGTTATATAATGGACTCCACAGATTTAAATAAGGTTGTTGTTGGATGATACTATGAACATGGAAATATCCTACTTGAAGATCACAAACAAAGAGGCAGGTTAGTGCAAAGAAAAATAAGATTCTTCCTTTTACATTGGCTGCCTTACTAAAAAAGCAAGAGATTAAGTTCATGATCAGCATCATAATATAAAAACAGGCTGGAACAATCAAAGGGATATTTCCATGTAAATAAGTAATCCATGAAGGGCTACTATTTAAATAAATAAGCAGTAAAACAGTAACAATACTAGGAAGAGCTAAAAATAAAAAGATCTTCTTTGTACCAAATAAATATATGTGATAAACGAGTTGAACCATACAAAAAAAGAAAACACCAACAGGATAATCAATCGTAAAAAGCAAGAAAAAATCTGCCAACATGGTCATAAAGAAACTCATAACTAATAGACCGAGTCTTCTATTTTTTGTAGAGAATAACAGAAAAACTGAGGTCACGAAACATGCGATGATGCTAACATACTTTAATATATTTGATAAAGCATGTAAATGTGGGGCATTCAAATCTATCCATAAAAAAGAACTATATAAAATAAGTTCCAAAACCAGGAATCCTACAAAGAGGACTTTGTTATCACTTCTCTTAGGCTTATTCATAAGTAACCTACTTTCTTTTTCTATCTATTAAGCAATGATGTTAGTATACCCTTTTTCAAAAAAAATTAAAAGTATTCTTGATTCTAGATCCTTAAAATTTTCTTTTAAAAGACTATTTTTAATCTTTGTTCTAAATACATAAAAGGAAGCATAAATTGATGTAGCTAGGGGTACAAGCATAAACTAGGCTTAAGGGAGTTTTACGTGTAAATATGAAGTGAGGAGAGTAGCTATGTATGAAGAACAAAGTATAAAACAAGTTGTAGAAACCTTAAAGACAGATCCACAGATGGGATTATCACAGGAGATGGCTAGGCAAAGATTGTCGGTCTATGGAAAGAATGAATTGGTACAGGCACCTCCCAAAACCAAGATTGCCATGTTATTGGAGCAGCTAAACGATCCTTTGATTTTTATTCTATTTGTGGCGGCTACGATTTCTATTTTGTTACAAGAATTTAGTGATGCTGCTATTATTCTAGTAGTGATTTTTATCAATGCAGTAGTTGGAATTATCCAAGAGGGGAAGGCACTTAAGGCTTTAGAGGCTCTTAAAAAAATGACCAGCCCCACCGCTTTTGTAAAAAGAGATGGAGCCTATGTGGAAATTCCCGCCAATCAATTAGTCCCTGGTGATGTGGTAAAGCTAGAAGCTGGAAGGCAGGTTCCAGCGGATCTTCGTTTAATATCCTCTGCTAGTTTAAAATTAGAAGAGGCCGCTTTAACAGGAGAATCCGTACCTGTGGAAAAGGATGCTAGTTTTCGGGCAGCAAAGGCTCTTCCAATAGGGGATCGTAAAAATATTGTCTATATGTCTACCAGCGTAATTTATGGTCACGGCAAGGGCATTGTGATTTCTACTGGCATGGAAACAGAAATTGGTAAAATTGCAGGAATGATCAATGACACCACTCAAGAGTCTACTCCTTTACAGAAACGGCTAGGTGATCTTGGAAAGCTACTTAGTTTCGTAGCCATCCTTCTATGTGTAGCTTTATTTGGTATAGCTGTGATTCAGAAAAGAGATATATTAGAAATGCTGATTACGGCTATTTCTCTTGCAGTAGCAGCAGTTCCAGAGGGATTGCCAGCAGTAGTAACCATTGTATTGGCTCTTAGTGTTTCAAGAATGGTAAAGGTAAATACAATTGTAAGAAGGTTGCCATCTGTAGAAACCTTAGGAGCAGTAAGTATTGTTTGTTCTGATAAAACAGGTACTTTAACACAGAATAGAATGACTGTAGTAGAGTGTTACACCAATCAAACCCTATTTCCAGTAGATAGGCTGAATATCACCAGACACAGAACTTTAATAGAAGGATTTATGCTATGTAACGATGCTTCCATGGAGCAAGGAGAGGGTATGGGAGATCCTACAGAGCTTGCTCTTGTGGAGATGGGAAAAGATATAGGGCTAGTAAAAAGTAATATGGAACGATTAAATCCAAGAGTTTCAGAAAGACCGTTTGACTCTACTAGAAAAATGATGACTACAGTTCATCGAGGAAGCTCAGGATCTGTTTCATATACCAAAGGATCCTGCGATACCTTACTTAGACAATGCTCCCATATATTCATAAATGGCAAAAAGCTTCCCATGACACAAGGCCATAGGAAGGAGATAAAGAATGCCATGAGCCATATGGCAAATCAAGCATTGCGTGTTTTAGGACTTGCCATGAAACAGGGAGCTGTTCGACCAGAAGAAGAAGGTTTGACCTTCGTAGGTATGGTGGGGATGATAGATCCTCCAAGACCAGAAGTTTATTCTGCCATTGAGTTATTCAAAGAGGCATCGGTGAAAACCATTATGATTACTGGTGATCATATTGACACTGCTTTTGCCATTGCAAAGGACTTGGGCATTGCAAAGACTAAAGAAGAGTGTATTTCTGGAGAGGATCTAAACGAGATGACCGACCAAGAGCTTAAGGACAGGATCCAAGGGCTTAGAGTATTTGCAAGAGTTTCTCCACAGCATAAGGTAAGAATTGTTAATACGTATAAAGCACTCGGTCATATTGTTGCTATGACAGGTGATGGTGTCAATGATGCACCTTCCCTTAAATCAGCAGATATTGGTATTGCTATGGGAATGAATGGTACAGATGTGGCCAAAAATGCATCAGATATTATTTTGACAGATGATAATTTTGCAACCATAGAAAAGGCAATAGAAGAAGGACGAGGGGTCTATGAAAATATCAAAAAATCCGTTTTATTTTTATTATCTTCTAATTTTGGAGAAATCATCACCATGTTCTTTTCTATTCTTGTTGGGCTGGCCAGCCCTTTAAAGGCTAGCCATATTCTTTGGGTAAATTTAATCACAGACTCTTTGCCAGCACTTGCTTTAGGTACTGACGAGAATAATCAAAAACTTTTAATGAACAAACCACCCCGTCATCCTAAAGAAAGTTTATTTGCTCACGGTGGTCTAGCTTGTACTTTATTCTATGGAAGTCTCATTGCGGTCATTAGTTTAGCGGCATTTTTAATTACGCCCTATCGTATCTTAGTTCCCAATGGATTACCATTTACCTTAAGCAATATTACCGCCGCTCTAGGCAATGACATGATCTTGGTTCGCTCACAGACTTATGCCTTTACCGTGTTAGGTATTTCAGAATTATTTCATGCCATTGGTATGAGAAATGTGGAGCTCTCTGTATTTAAAATGGATCATAAATCCAATAAGTTAATGATCGTAGCATTTTTCTTAGGTTTGTTCCTTCAAGTGATTGTCACAGAGGTACCTTATTTAGTAAATCTCTTTGGAACTGTTCGATTAACACTTAAGGAATGGGGTTTTTTAGTTGGCCTTTCTAGTATGCCCCTTGTTGCACATGAGTTTCTCATTTTTGCTGAAGCTCTATTTCATCCTAGAACCAAGAAAAATCCAACTTTTACAAAAAAAGAGACCAATAAAGAAGAGGTCAGCAAAGAACAGGATAAGCAACAGGAGTCTGCATCGGCTTAATCAAGTTTATATCGTTAAGGAAATGAAAAAGAGCAGTACTTTCTTTCATAAGAAAGAGCAGCTCTTTTTTGTGTAATGAGATGTTGTCCTATGACAGAAAATCCCATTAAAATAACTTTAGGAAAGCCAGAAGAATTAATAAAGCGCCACTGATCCAAGATAGATTCAAGGACGACTTAGCAGCAATTTTTTCTCCAATCAGATCTCCAGAATAGATGGCTATAAATCCAATGATCAAAGATAAAGCTAAAACAAGAAAGTAATTGGAATTTATTGTACCAGTTCCAAGACCAACTACGGCACTGTCTAGGGATAATGCAATCCCTAACGTAATGCTTTCCATAGGGGACAGGGTATGACTCTTATCTACGTCCGCTGTTTCAGGAGCGGCATAAACAGTCAAGATAAAGGTAAGTCTTTTTAAGCGAAATTGTATCCTTTTAGAACCTTTTTCGTATTTTTGAATCAACATTTTTATAGAGCTGTCAAACAATTTTAGGATTCCCAATGTGAATAAGATAAAAAAGCAAAGATAAGTGATTTCTTTTTCTGTAAAGAGACTTTGTATAGATCCTCCAATAAATAGCGATACTACCAAGATACCGCTACATAATCCATTGATGATTAAAATGGAGCTTAAGGGAATTTTAATTTTATTCGCTCCGTAGGCAAAGCTAGCAACGAAAGAATCAACAGACAGTGCAACAACTAAAATAAGAGCTTCCATCAATAAAGAGAATGAAAGAGACATACATTCACCATATATTCCTTTTCTATTTATCATTATTTTATTCGAAAGAAAGAAATGAGTGACTTGGTATTAATGAAAAATATGGAGATGAAAATATAAAAATGAATTGAAAAGAGCTTGGAATTGCATAAAAAAACAAAAATTAGCTAAAGAAACAATAAAAATATTTAAAAATGCAAGAATTACTTGACAAAGAATCATTTAGCGTATATTATATCAAATAAGAGAAAGAGTAGGAGGTATATGGAAATGTCATATAGAGATCTAAGCAGAAAAGAATTATTAGAATTAAAAAAACAATTAGAACAGGAATATCAAGAGGCCAAATCTAAAGGTCTTACTCTAGATATGTCTAGAGGAAAACCAGAGGGGAGACAATTAGATTTTGCTATGCCAATGCTAGATGTTCTCAATAGTGAATCTCACGTTAAGAGCATTGACGGAACAGACTGTAGAAATTATGGAGCAATGGATGGCATTATTGAAACAAAAACTCTCATTGCTAGTATGGTAGGTGCTTCTCCTAAAAATGTGATTGTTTATGGTAATTCTAGCTTAAATATTATGTATGATTCAATTTCCCGCTCTGTTACTCATGGTGTTATGGGCAGCACGCCTTGGTGTAAACTTGATAAGGTTAAGTTTCTATGTCCAGTACCAGGATACGACAGACATTTTGCTATAACGGAGCATTTTGGGGTGGAAATGATTAATATACCTATGACCACAACAGGACCTGATATGGATATGGTAGAACATTTGGTTTCATCTGATCCAGCAATCAAGGGGATTTGGTGTGTACCTAAATACTCCAATCCACAAGGATATACTTATTCTAATGAGACCGTAAAGCGTTTAGCAGCTTTAAAACCAGCAGCCTCTGATTTTAGAATTTACTGGGATAATGCCTATGCAGTTCATCATTTGTATGAGGAGCAAGATGAATTACTAGAGATTTTAGGAGAATGTGAAAAAGCAGGAAATCCAGACTTAGTTTATGAGTTCTGTTCCACATCTAAAGTAAGCTTTGCAGGAGCAGGAATTGCAGCAATGATTGCATCTGAGGCTAACTTAGTGGATGTAAAAAAACAATTGGCTTTCCAAACCATAGGATATGATAAATTAAACCAGTTGCGCCATGCCTTATACTTTGAAGATTTAGGCGGAATCCAAGTCCATATGAAGAAGCATGCAGAGTTGATTCGCCCTAAGTTTGAGGCCGTACTAAAGGTCTTAAATGAGGAGTTGAGCTGGGCTAAGGTGGGCACATGGACGGAGCCGAAGGGTGGATATTTTATCTCTTTTGATGCTTTACCAGGATGTGCAAGTGCCATTGTAGAAAAATGTAAAGAGGCTGGAGTTGTATTAACTGGAGCAGGTGCAACCTTCCCTTATGGAAAAGATCCAGAGGATAGTAACATCCGTCTAGCACCTACATGTCCAACACCAGAAGAGTTAGAAGTAGCAACGAAGATTTTCGTATTAAGTGTAAAACTTGTAAGTATCGAAGCGATATTAGATACGTGTAATGAAAAAACTGCTTAATTTAAAATAGATAAGTAAACAAAGACCCCATCAAAGTCAAAACTTTGATGGGGTCTTTGCACAGAGTTTAACCATTTTCAGCTTTTACTAGTTTTTGATTCATTAAGATTCCTACAATTAAAAGAATGGGGAAGATGATTGCAAATAGAATCCCTTTCTTTAAATTATCTTGAAAAGCGGTAGACACCATTCCTACGAAGGTAGGACCTCCTGAGCATCCTAGGTCACCAGCAAGAGCAAGGAGTGCAAACATAGAGGTTCCACCTTTTTTCAAACTTGCGGCTGCCATACTAAAGGTTCCTGGCCACATAATTCCAACGGATAGTCCACATAATCCACATCCAATAAATCCTAAAAGTGGATGTTTGGTCAAAGAAATAACTAAATAGGAAATAAAACACAGGACGCCGCTAGAAATCATAAATTTCTCTAGATTGATCCTATCTCCATACTTACCGTATATGAGTCTAGATAATCCCATCATAATGGCAAAGAACATAGGACCTGCTAAGTCGCCGATGGTTTTGCTAACGCCTAAACCTTTTTCTGCTAAGGTGGATGCCCATTGGCTTACCGCTTGTTCTGAAGCACCAGCACAGACCATGAGCAGAATTAAAATCCAGAAGACCTTCTTCTTAAACAATTCCAAAACAGTGAATCCCTTTTCGCCCTCTTCAATGAGAGAAACCATAGGAACTTTTGCAAATAAAAAAGTATTGCATAGTGGTATAAGTGCCCAAATAATGGAGAGGATTTTCCATCTATGTATACCTGCTATGGCAAAAAAAGCAGTTGAGAGCATAACGACTCCAACGTGTCCCCAACAATAGAAGGAATGAAGCAAACTCATGGTCTGTTCCTTTCGGTCATTAGGGCAAGATTCTACAATAGGGCTTACTAAAACTTCTAGTAATCCGCCTCCAATGGCATAGATGGTTACAGAAATGAGCAAACCGATAAAAGGATCTGGTGTAAGATCAGGTAAAAAGGCAAGGGATGCGAGACCCAGTGCTGCAAAAAGATGAGCGATTATAATAGAAGCCCGATACCCGATTTTATCAATGAATCCAATGGATATTAAATCAATGACAAGTTGTACACCAAAGTTAAAAGTTACCAACATGGTAATTTTAGAGATGGATATTCCGTAGCTGGATTGAAAGGTTAAAAATAACAGAGGAACAAAGTTATTAATAATAGCTTGTACTATATAACCGATAAAGCATGCATAGATTGTTTTGTTATAATTTGGTTTCATAGAAATACAGATTCTCCTTTTTTGTATTTAAGTATATTTTTGTATGATGGTATTTCAAGAACAATCCTAGCTTATTTAGATACTCGTAGGAATCATACAATGATAAACCCTGTATGAAAGTCATTTTATCAAGGAGAATTTCAAAAGTCAATGATTCAATGGTATCTTACAAAATAATATGTAAAAGTCACTACCATACTTGTGAAATTTAAATTTACGTAGGATTCTCTTTTATAGAATGTATTTTTATTTTCAAAGCAAATGCTAGAGATTTCATATACAGGAAAACACCAGGAGCAGATGAGATCATCCCAGACCAGGTCATGTATAGGAAGAGATTAGAATATATATAAACTAATATCTAACAACATATATTGAATCATGGCAGAGTAGGAGGACTATGATGCTACGAAAAAAAGCTGCGATGAATAAAAAAATAACATGTTTATGTATTGGTATGATGATCATTACGATGATCTATGGAGGTGGAGTGGTGTATTATCTCCATCACTTTTATCCTGGTACTAGGATTCAAGGTGTTCCAGTATCTCAAAAGTTGGCTTCTAAACTAGAAAAAGACATGACGGAAGAACTGCAAAGCTATAGGTTAAGGATCCAGTTCAAGGGACAGGTAGAAGATACATTAGGAGGGGAACAGTTGGGGTTATCCTATGCTTCTCATGGAGAGATCTTAGCTCTGAAACAAAAACAAAATCCTTTTCTTTGGCCTATCATAATTTTAAAACGTACCTCTTATAACTATAGGATTACCATGGATTATAAGGAGGAACAATTACGAGATCTTCTATCTAATATGAAACAAGATCAAATTCCTTCTAAGGATGCTTACATTGAAAAGAAAGGTGGTATTTTTTTTATTATTGCTCAAGTGGAGGGCAATGAGATAGATCTAGAAAAAACAATGAGTAAAATGAAGCAAGCTGTAGAGGAAGGGAGAACGTTTCTGGATCTGTCGTCGTGTGATTGCTATCTTACACCAAGGATTTATGAGGATGATCCTGATTTAGTTGCAAAAACAGAACGATTAAATCAAGCAACCCAGATGAAAATTGTCTATGACTTTGGGGATCGTACAGAGGAGCTTAATGGAAAGACCATATATGAGTGGATCTCCATCGGAGAATTGAATACCATACATTTAGATACTGAAAAAATCAGAGCCTATGTAGAACAGCTAGGTAGCAAATACGATACCTTTGGTAGTACCAGAGAATTTACAACGTCTGGTGGGAAAAAGATTCGTATTTCAGGGGGTGATTACGGTTGGCTCATCCATCGGGCTGGAGAAACCGCTGCATTAGAAGGATTGATTCTAGAAGCAAAGTCACAACAGGGCCGAGTGCCCCTTTATACCTATACAGGTTATCATCGAGAGAAAGATGATATTGGAGATACTTACGTGGAGATAAACTATACAAGGCAGCGTATGTGGTTTTATAAAGAGGGGCAATTACTTGTGGATACTCCTATTGTAACTGGAAATACAAGGAAAGGTTATTCATCTCCACAGGGGATCTTTCCTATTGTATACAAAGAAAAAGATGCGGTATTGAGAGGCGAGGATTATGAGTCTTATGTAACATACTGGATGCCATTTTATAGAAACTTTGGTATCCATGATGCACCTTGGAGAAGTGAATTTGGAGGAGATATTTATCAAAATAGGGGATCCCATGGATGTATTAATACACCTGAACAAGCTGCTAAAACCATCTTTGATGAAATAGAACCAGGAGTGCCAGTAGTGGCATATGATGAAAGTCTGGTAGAAATCATAGATTAGGATATACAGGCTGTTCTCTTTTTCTATTTTATGGTATGATATTTTAGACAAGTAATAGAAGTATCACAAATGGTTTATACTATCATAAATAACAAATAGAGAAGAGGTGTTATACAATGGAGTTTCAAGTTACATCAAATCGTGTATTTTTAAATAATGAAGCTGGAGAGCTTATTGCAGAAGTGACTTTTCCATTAATATCAGAAGATACCGTGAATATGGATCATACTTTTGTTGATGATTCTTTAAGAGGTCAGGGAATTGCAGGAAAGCTAGTATCTCTAGCAGTAGAGCAAATAAAAAAAGATCAAAAAAAAGTGATTCCAACTTGTTCTTATGCTAAAGGTTGGTTCGAAAAGCATCCAGAACACCGTGATATATTGAAAAACAAATAAAGATATCTCTTTATGGAAAATGAGTTTTACAAGGATCTAAAAACATGGAATTTTGAAAGGGGTCTTTTATGGACGTTTTAGAATGCATAAATGAAAAAAGAAGCAGTAGAGCTTATACTGACGAAGTGATTTCAAAAGATGTGATTAAAAACCTCATAGAGCTTGGAACAAAGGCAGCTACAGGATCCAACCAACAGCCGTGGGGATTTGTAACCATTGATGATAAAGAAGAAATTGATCATTTATCTGAAATCACAAAAACCTATTTAAAGGAACATTTAGCTGATTATCCTTACTTAGCTCAATATGAATCTTGGTTTGATAATCCGAATTTCAGTGTCTTTAACCATGCTGCAAATTTGATTCTTATTTATGGAAATACGAAATCCCATTGGTATGTATATGATTGCTCTTTGGCAGCAGGCAATATTATGCTAGCAGCCCATAGCATGGGTATTGGTACGTGTTGGATCGGGTTTGCAGAGCATACATTAAACACCAAAGAATTTAAAGAAACATATCATATTCCAGAAGAGTATCAATTGGTTTCAACACTTTCTTTAGGATATATGAGCAAACATTTAAATCCACCGAAAAGAAAAGAACCGCTGATTTTTCATCCATAGGGAAGTTCATAGAAATGTAAACTTATTGAAAAATATACGGTACTTCTTGACATCTATGTATTGAAAAGCTATAATGTCTTAGTACGCATGAAAATGCGACTATTTTTATGCGTACTAGAGATGATTATAACAATCAGCAACCAAAATAAGCAAGGAAGTCTTGCTTAAATATTACAGGAGGTGAAAGGAATGCCAACATTTAATCAGTTAGTTAGAAAAGGAAGACAAACTTCAGCAAAGAAATCTGGTTCTCCAGCTCTTCAAAGAAGTTACAACTCTCTAAAGAAAAGAAGTACAAACGTATCTTCACCACATAAGAGAGGAGTTTGTACAGCTGTTAAGACAGCAACTCCTAAAAAACCTAACTCAGCTCTTAGAAAGATCGCCAGAGTTCGTCTTTCAAACGGTATCGAAGTAACAAGCTACATTCCAGGTGAAGGTCATAACTTACAGGAACATAGCGTTGTTCTTATCCGTGGTGGTAGAATCAAGGACTTACCAGGTACAAGATATCACATCGTTCGTGGTACACTTGATACAGCTGGTGTTGCTAAGAGAAGACAAGCACGTTCTAAATACGGTGCTAAGAGACCAAAAGACGCAAAATAAAATAATCAGTTAGTATCACAAACAGAACTATTCTTTGTGCTGGGATTCAATGAACACCTATTGGTTGCAGGTTAAGGTTGATAGATTACCATGCACGAACACAGTAGAACGACACATGTGAGTACCGAGGATTTAATTGAATACGATGGATTCGTTCATGACATTTGAACTATCGTAAAGGACAGTAGCAGAATTTTGCTATTGTATCAACAAATAATTAAGGAGGGAAGTACCGTGCCACGTAAAGGACATACTCAAAAAAGAGAAGTTTTAGCAGATCCATTATACAACAACAAAGTGGTTACTAAACTTATCAATAACATTATGTTAGACGGTAAGAAAGGTGTAGCTCAAAAAATCGTATATGGTGCATTTGCAAAGATTGAAGCCAAAGCAGAAAAGCCAGCATTAGAAGTATTCGAGGAGGCAATGAATAACATCATGCCTATGCTAGAGGTTAAGGCTAGACGTATTGGTGGAGCAACATACCAAGTACCTATCGAAGTTAGACCAGAAAGAAGACAGGCGTTAGCTCTTCGTTGGTTGACTATGTTTTCACGTAAAAGAGGCGAGAAAACAATGGAAGATCGATTGGCAAATGAACTCTTAGATGCATCAAACAACACAGGGGCATCTGTTAAGAGAAAAGAAGATATGCATAAGATGGCAGAAGCTAATAAAGCATTTGCACACTACAGATATTAATCTGGGGTGGTATATCTTTTTAAGATTCGTTAATAATTATTGAAGAATAAGATTCAATAATTGACTATATAAAGGAGGAAAATCCCTTGGCTGGAAGAGAATATCCATTAGAGAGAACAAGAAACATCGGTATTATGGCTCATATTGATGCTGGTAAGACTACTTTATCAGAACGTATTCTATATTATACTGGTGTAAACTATAAAATTGGTAATACTCACGAAGGAAATGCTACCATGGACTGGATGGAGCAGGAACAAGAGAGAGGTATTACAATCACTTCTGCCGCAACAACATGTCACTGGACTCCACAGATCGAAACGAAAAACGATCCCGATGCATCAGAGTACCGTATTAACATTATCGATACTCCAGGTCACGTTGACTTCACCGTTGAAGTTGAACGTTCCCTACGTGTATTAGATGGTGCAGTTGGTGTTTTCTGTGCAAAGAACGGAGTTGAACCACAATCAGAAAATGTATGGCGTCAAGCAGACACATACAACGTACCAAGGATGGCATTCATCAATAAAATGGATATCTTAGGTGCAGATTTTCACAATGCAGTAGATATGATTAAAACACGTTTAGGTAAGAATACTATTTGTGTACAATTACCTATCGGTAAAGAAGATAATTTCCAAGGATTGATTGATCTTATGGAAATGAAAGCATACATCTACAACGATGATAAAGGCGATGACATTACCATTACAGATATCCCAGCGGATATGGCTGATGATGCAGAACTTTACAGAACAGAATTAGTAGAAAAAGTATGCGAATTAGATGATGATTTAATGATGGCTTATTTAGAAGGTGAAGAACCAACTGTAAAACAGCTGAAAGAAGCTCTTAGAAAAGGT
The DNA here is from genome assembly GCA_018715425.1 of Candidatus Merdenecus merdavium. GTDB lineage: Bacteria > Bacillota > Clostridia > Lachnospirales > Lachnospiraceae > Merdenecus > Merdenecus merdavium. The sequence continues at coordinate 325 of DVLR01000381.1, read as the reverse complement.
ACTTGTGAATGTACAGCAATCCCAGTATTCTGTGGATCAGCTTACAAAAACAGAGGTGTTCAAAAACTTCTTGATGGCGTTATTGATTATATGCCAGCTCCAACTGATATTGCAGCTATCGATGGTACAGACCTTGATGGTAACGAAATCGTTAGACATTCATCAGATGAAGAACCATTTGCAGCTTTAGCATTTAAAATTATGACTGACCCATTCGTTGGTAAATTAGCATACTTTAGAGTATATTCAGGAACGGTTAACTCAGGATCTTACGTATTGAATGCAACAAAAGGTAAGAAAGAACGTGTTGGACGTATCTTACAGA
>DVLR01000380.1 GCA_018715425.1 Candidatus Merdenecus merdavium | reverse complement strand
AACTTATTTCAGATAGTTTTTGGGGTCAGTGGTATACTTGTGCTACTTGTACAAAAGATTGCAACAAAAAATCACAAGAAGTACTTGAACAATGAGGGATAAACCTCTATAATATGAAATACAAGGTTTGTTCCATGTGAAAAGGTAATCATCATTATCGTGTAATGCGAGAAAATCATTATCCTCAGCACAAAATGAGTGAATAAGAAATAGACCTTGGGGTTTAGAAGAAATTCTGAACTTCAGGGTCTTTTTTTACGATTTTACTCATATTTGTCAAATTTGCATGGAAAATGGGAAACCACAAAAGGCCTTAATTTATGGACGTTTACAGGCAATTATTTACACATAAAATCACAATTTTAAGTGTAAATACTCGGCTGACAATGATTATAACTGAATACGACAAAGACTCATTAAAAAACGATATCTGTTTGTGACCTAAGTTCGCACAGGATAATGAGAATGTTACACAACAGGATAATGAGTGATGCATGGTGACAAAAAAATCAATGGAAAGATACTACCGTAACGGTTGATATAGACCTTGATTAACAATGGAATTATGATAAGCGTATCATTAGAAATAGTGGTACGCTTATTTTGTAGGATTCTATTCTTAATCCCATAATCCAACATGTATAAATAATAAAAAAAATGAATAATTAAACAGCTGATTTACATTGAGAGCGATCATTTGTTTTTACTATGCAGACAAATAAAAGGATAAAACACAAAAAAAACAGATAAATTTGCAAGAAATACCCATGGTAAATTCTGGTGAATAAAAAATAAGATTTTAGCTGCTTATGAAAAATATAAAAAATAAATTGAAGTTTAAAAAAATAATTATCATGATAAAGTGTTTGAACACCAGTATTTATCAAGGGTTTAACCATGATAGGTGATGGAGTGGAAGTGCAATGCGCGCAAGTGTAGTTGTAACGCTATAAAACGTCACTGCTTTACTCTATGAACAAAGATTTGCAAAATTTGAAGAATCGCTTGAATCTTCCATCATTAATCAGTATAATATTATAATTATAGAGAAGAAATGAGCCATTTTTATTCAATTGTGGTTTATAATGAAAGGCAGGTTATGGCTTATAAAATAATTCATTAGAAAAAGAAGAAAGCATAGACCCTATAGAAAATAGGGCAGGGTATACCAAAGAGCCACTTTGATAATAAAAGATCGTAGTGCGTGAATAGGGACGGTGGTCTCTATTTTTTACTGAAATGCTACTTCTAAAATACAAAAGTAAAACTATAAGGAAGAAGGAAGTGAAATAATGGCAAAGTATATAAGCAAGAGAGTTCTAATGGCTCTTGCAACAGTACTATTAGTTGCATGTATAACATTCGTGCTTATGAATATGATTCCGGGAGGACCATTCTTATCAGAGAAAACTCCTAGTCCGGCAGTTATAGCTAAATTAAATGAAACGTATGGTTTGGACAAGCCTTTACCAACGCAGTTAGCTATGTATTTGAAAAAAGCCGTAACAGGTGATTTTGGAGTATCTTTAAAAATGCAAAAAGATAGACCAGTCCTTACAATTATTAAAGAGATGTTTCCTATTTCAGCAAAAATCGGTGTTATTGCTATTTTGGGAGCTATTTTACTAGGTATTCCATTGGGATGTCTGGCAGCATATAACAGAGGAAATGCTATTGATGGAATCTTTAGTGTATTGATGACCATCGGTATCGCAATACCAGGTTTCGTGTTGTCTACTATATTATTAGTTTCTTTTGCAGGTGGAGTATGGAAGATCTTTCCGTCTGGAGGATTAAAGGGATGGACATCCTACGTACTGCCATGTTTTGCACTTGGATTTAACCCAATGTGTTATGTAGCAAGACTAACTAGATCAAGTATGCTTGATGCAATTAATCAGGAATACATTAAAACAGCAAGAGTAAAGGGATTAAAAACTCCAGTCATCCTTTTCAAGCATGCCCTTCGTAATGCTCTGATTCCTGTTATTACTTATATAGGTCCTATGACAGCATCTGTCCTTACAGGAGGTTTCGTAGTGGAAACAGTATTTAACATACCAGGGTTAGGACGATATTTTATTCAAAGCATTAACGGTAGGGATTATCCTTTGATTATGGGAACCACAATTTTCTTAGCTAGTTTCGTTATTCTTATGAACTTAGTTGTAGATATCTTGTATCATGTGGTTGACCCAAGAATTGATATTACTAGAGGAGGTAACTAAGATGGCAAAACTTAAAAAAAATCCTCTACCAAGTTTTCATGTAGATGTGGAGCCTTTATTAGCTCAAAACGAACCTTTAAAGGCATCTGATTTTGAACCAGCAACAGAATCGCAAAAAGAAGATTTTATCAAAATAAGAAAAAGTCAGAGCTATTGGCAGGATGCTTTTCGAAGATTAAGAAAAAATAAAATTGCTATGGTGGCATTCTTTGTTATTATCTTATTGATTATATTTGCATTTATTGGACCGTTTTTTGTAGATTATAAATATAGTCAACAAATTAGAGGATCAGAAAACCTTCCACCAATGGCTTATTCAGCAGCAGAGCAAGAATTGATTGACTCAGGGGAAAAGGTATTTCCACATGTATTTGGTACAGATAACTTAGGGCGTGATATACTAATCAGAGTAATGAGCGGTACGAGAGTATCCATGACCATTGGTATTGTGGCATCTCTCATTGTACTTGTGATCGGTTCTTTATACGGAGCCATCTCTGGATATTTTGGTGGTAGAGTAGATACGATTATGATGCGAATTACAGAGATGATTTATTCTATCCCTGATATATTAATCGTATTATTATTGGCTACTACACTAAAGCCAGCCATCGATGCTTTTATTTTAAAGAATCCAAGCCATGTGATGGCGAAGTTCTTATCAAGCATTGGATCCAGTCTAATCGCCATTTTTATCTGTTTTGCTCTTTTATACTGGGTAGGTATGGCACGTATTATCCGTGGCCAAATTTTACAGTTGAAACAGCAAGAATATGTAGTAGCAGCTAGAGCCTTAGGTGCATCTAGTGGATCCATTATTAGAAAACACTTATTGCCAAACTGTATCGGTCAGATCATTGTTAACACCTGTTTGCAGATTCCATCTGCTATTTTCTTAGAGTCATTTTTATCCTTCCTGGGAAATGGTGTTCAAGCTCCAATGACAAGTTTAGGTTCTATGGCATCCGATGCATTAAGTGGTATGTACACATACACATATCGTCTGGTTATTCCAGCAATATTTTTAAGTGTTATGATTTTAGCATTTAACCTCTTTGGTGATGGCCTAAGAGATGCATTAGATCCACGTTTGAAGAAATAAGGAGAAAGCGACATGGAAAAGAAGAAATTATTAGAAGTAAAAGACTTAAAAGTGTCTTTCTTTACTCCAAGTGGTGAAGTAAAAGCAGTTGGTGGCATCTCTTATGATTTAAACTATGGTGAGGTAATGGGAATCGTAGGAGAGTCAGGATCGGGAAAAAGTGTAGAAGCCTATTCAATTATGGGACTTTTACAAAGCCCTGGTAAAGTAACTGGCGGTACGGTGCTATTTGAAGGAGAAAATATACTTGATTACGATAAAAAGAAAATGATAGATTTTAGAGGAAATAGAGCCAGTATGATTTTCCAAAATCCTATGACTTCTCTAAATCCAGTTTATACTGTTGGAAACCAATTGATAGAAGCTTTAACGGCTCATCAAAAAATCTCCAGGGAAGATGCGAAAAAGAAAGCTATGGAGATGTTGGAATTAGTAGGGATCAACAGTGTAGAAAAGCGTATGAAACAGTACCCTCATGAGTTTTCAGGTGGTATGAGACAGCGTGTTATGATTGCTATGGGACTTATTTGCAGTCCAAAGCTATTGATCGCTGATGAACCTACTACAGCACTTGACGTTACGATTCAAGCTCAAATTTTAGAGCTTATGAAAGATCTGCAAAAGAAAACGGATATGGCAATCATCTTCATTACTCATAATCTAGGTGTTGTAGCTGAGATATGTGATAAAGTTTCCGTAATGTATGCAGGACATATTGTAGAACAAGGAAGTGTAGATGAAATTTTCTATAATCCAAACATCCATATACCCTTGGATTACTTCGTTCTATGCCTAGAGTTGATGCAGAATCTTATGAGCGTTTGATCCCAATTGAAGGTACTCCAGTAGATATGCTGAATCCACCAGCTGGATGTCCATTTGCTCCAAGGTGTGAGTCTTGTATGCAAATATGTTTACAAAAAGATCCTGAAAGATTCACGGTAAAAGATGACCATGTAGCCGCTTGTTGGCTTCTTAAGAAAGAAGAGTATGAGAATGCACAAGATGATGGACAGGGAGGTATAGAAAATGAAAGATAATATACTTCTGGAGATTAAAGATCTAAAACAACACTTCCCAGTACGTGAAGCTGGGAAGAAAAAGGTTGTCAAAGCTGTAGATGGTGTATCTTTATTTATTCATGAAGGAGAAACACTAGGACTAGTGGGTGAGTCTGGTTGTGGTAAGACGACACTAGGGCGTACTCTCTTAAGGTTATATGAACCTACTTCAGGTAAGATTATCTATCGTGGTAAAGATATTACGAAAGAAAATATGTTGCCTTACAGACGTAAGATGCAGATTATTTTCCAGGATCCCTCAGCTTCCTTAGATCCACGTATGACTGTAGGGGATATTGTAGGTGAGGCCTTAGATATTCATAAGTTGGTAAAAACGAAAGAAGAGAGAACAAATCGTATTAATGAGTTACTGACTCAAGTAGGACTTAATACAGAACATGCCAACCGATATGCTCACGAATTTTCAGGTGGACAGCAACAAAGAATTGGTATTGCTAGGGCTTTAGCAGTGGAACCAGAGTTCATTGTTTGTGATGAACCCATCTCAGCTCTTGACGTATCGATTCAATCACAGATTGTAAATATGCTGGAAGATATGCAGAAGGATTTAGGATTAACCTATTTATTCATCGCCCATGATTTATCTGTTGTGCGTCATATTTCAAATCGCATTGGCGTCATGTATTTAGGTAACTTAGTTGAACTTGGTGAAAGCTACGAACTGAATAAAAATCCTCTTCATCCTTATACGAAGACATTATTATCAGCTGTGCCAATTCCAGATCCAGAAAAGAGTAGACAACGAAACCGTATCGTATTGCAGGGAGATATCCCAAGTCCAATGGATGAAACCAAAGGATGTAAATTCCATACTCGTTGTCCATATGCTAAGCCTGAATGTAAGGAAAGCGTACCAGAACTTAGAGAACTTGCCCCAAATCATTTTGTGGCTTGTCATATATTATAAGCTATCCTGTTACAGTGATAGAGAATAAAAGGAGGAAAAGAATGAAAAAAATGAGAAGAATGCTTGCTGTTCTTCTAGCATTTGGTGTTGTTAGTGCATCATTAGCTGGATGTAGTAGCGGTGGTGGTGGCAGTGAGTCCACTGAAGGAGCAAATACAGAAGGAACAAAAGATGGTGCTGAATCTACAGATGGAACTACTGCAAGTGGTGATACTTTAGATATCCGTGTAAATGTAGGTTCCGAACCACAGACTATGGACCCTGCTTTAAACAAAACGTCTGATGGCGGTATGATGGCTGAGGTTTTATTTGAAGGACTTATGACCAGAGTAGACTCTGGAAATGGTCAAGCAAAAATTGTTGAAGGCCAAGCAGAATCATATGAAATTAGTGAAGATGGAACGGTTTATACATTCCACTTAAGAGATGATATCAAATGGTCTGATGGAGAACCAGTTACAGCAGAGGATTTTGTATATTCTTGGCAAAGACTAGTAGATCCAGATACAGCTTCTGACTACAACTACATCATTGACATGGTTGTAAATGCAAACGAAATCATGAATGGTGAAAAAGATAAAGAAGAATTAGGAATCAAAGCAATCGATGAAAAGACTTTGGAAATTACTTTAACAAATCGTACTCCATACTTTTTAGAAATTACAGCTTTTCCTAACACATATCCTGTTCGTAAGGACATCGTTGAAGCAGATCCTACATTATGGTCAACGAAACCAGAAACATACGTTACAAATGGTGCTTACAGAATGGAAGAGTGGGTTCATAACTCAAACATCAAAATGGTAAAGAATGATACTTATTATGATGCTGAAAATGTTGGACCAGATAGTATCGATTTTGTATTAATGGATGATGAAAACTCTATGTTAACTTCTTTCAATAGTGGAGACTTAGATTTTATTCAAAATATGCCAGTTGATGAAATCCCTACGTTAATGGATGAAGGAAAAATTACAGTTGTTCCTAAAAATAGTACTTACTATGTATCTTTACAAGTAGAAAATAGTCCATTTGATGATCCTAAAGTAAGAGAAGCATTTTCTTTAGCTATTGATCGTAACTACATTGTTGAGCAAGTAACAAGAAGTGGTCAAGTACCAGCAGCTGCATTCGTACCATACGGTATCTTAGATGCTGAAGGTGTTGAGGGAGATGATTTCCGTACAACAGGTGGAGATTACTACAGTGTTGATCCTGAAGATTACGAAGCAAAC
>DVLR01000379.1 GCA_018715425.1 Candidatus Merdenecus merdavium | reverse complement strand
AAATTAAAATATCATGCCTTTTGAATAAGGGAGGAAGATATGTATAAATTACTAAGAAATGAATGGATGAGATGCTTTAGTAGTCAGAAATTCAAGATTTTATCTTTGGTGTTGTTAGGATATTCCATTTTTGCTTTTATAGCAACAATACCCAGTGTGGTAGGGAAGAACTCCATTCAACTTCTAGATAGAGCTCAATATACCATGGTACTTAGTGCTGATATAAGAGCACTCTTACACCTTTTATTATTAGTCTGCCCTATTTTGGCATTTATCATATATAGTGATAGTTATATATCTGAGCGTGAGAAAGGAATTGTTACCTATTATCAGACCAGGACGGGATTCACCAAATATATCATTGCGAAATTACTGGCTATAATAGTTGTGAACTTTATGACGATATTTATAACCTTATCTATCAATGTCTTATTGACATGGATCGCCATTCCTAATATTGGTATACGTTCAATATATGGTCTCCCTGTTTATCAGCTGCTTATGCTTGATGGTCTTGGAAGTGGTATGTTTCTAGAAACCATATACCATCAGTTTCCTTTACTATATCAGATTCTAATCATTGCAATCATAGCATTTTATCATGCAATCGTAGGTGTCTGTTGCTTAGGTTTATCCATGGTATTTCCAAAGATTAAGAAAGTCAACTTGTGTATTTATATCTTTATTGGAGCAAGTATATTGACGATTCTTTTACCTATTAAATTCCAGATTGGGATGTATGCTCAGACCTACCCAAGTAAGCTATCAGACTTTATTTTAACTCTTATTGGTTTGATCTTATTGGGGATCGTATTTATGATAGCGGGTATTTTTGCAGAAAGGACACGTTAATGAGACATTTATGAAAACGAGTTCTTACGAAAAAGGTACATCTCTATTTTTTATTTCTTATTATATTAGATGTAATATTAATTACCATCATGAACATTCGACAGGGATATCAGGGCCATATAGCCATGGGCTACAGTCAAACGGAACTATTGATTGCTTTTGGCATATGGATTCTACAAATTGTTTGGTTTATGTCTAAGTATCTGGAATATTACACAGCCAATATTATTTTGAGGTATATGTGGATCGATAAATTAAAAGGTGATGTTATCAAAGGCTGTATAGTAATATCTGCCTATTTTGTACTTATTTATCATCTATTATTTTTGTTTACAAGTTTGATACTGGGATATGATATGGATCTGAATGGTTTCTTCTATCTATTGTCAAATATGGTTTTGCAGTTTTGTGCATTTTTAATGGTGTTATTGCTCATGTCTATTTTCTACGTTAGAAATTTTCAAAAGAAAATAGCTGCGCTTAAAGTCCTTGTATGTTATTTTTTAATCGATTTTTTTTATCCACCATTTCGATATTTCTTCATAGCGTTACCAGAGAATGAGGGAGATGCATTAAGAAAGATAATAACGATTCTATGTATTAATTTAGTATTGCTAATCTTTTTGCTAAATGTAAAAGAGGGGGATATAATTTTTGAAGATCAGACATAAATTGCTTTTTTGCACCATATCTTACACTTTTATAGTAATAATAACATATTACGCAAATAAAGATGTTGTAGATATTGGATCTAAGAACTTATTAAATATCTATTTATATTTTCATTTATATAATAAGTTTGGGGGTCAGTTTACCATAACGGACTTATTGTTTTCCATTCTGCCCACCATGATAACAGCATCTATTTTTGCAAACAGCATCGCCATAGATATAGAGAAGAATGCTACATATATTTTTACTAGAACAGAGAAAAGGTCTTTCTGGTTGTTGAAAAAAGCTTGTAGGGTTGGTATCAACCTATTGGGAATCACAGTTCTCTTTTATTTCATACAATTCATCTTTTACAGTTTCATGGGTTTTGTGGTTTACGATATAAGAGAATTTGTCGTAAAAAGTATATATACCTCAATGATCATTTTTTTTAGTAATTTAGCAATGGTATTATTTGAAAATGCGTTAATTATGAAATGGGGAGACTTGTGGGGTTACTTCATATCTATTTCGGTGTATTGTATCAGTATGCTTAGTGTTTATGTAGTACAAGTACTAAAATCATATTACTATCTCATGCCTTTGATGCAGAAATACGGACTTGTTTATCAATGGGAGGAAGTAGCTTCTTATTTCCCATTATGGGATTCTTCCATGTCCTTAAAAGTGGTTTATTTCATTCTTCCAATCATCTGCGTGGCCTATGTGTTAGTAGGATTTATAATGGCAAAGAAAGTGATACAAGAGAAAGAATTTTATTAAAAGGAGAGATTATGTCATATATAGAAGTTGTAGAGTTAACAAAAATAATAAAAGGACACACCATCTTGGATTCCGTCAATCTAACATTGGAGAAAGGAAACATCTATGGACTTGTTGGTACCAATGGTTCAGGTAAAACCATGCTTCTTAGAGCAATTTGCGGATTAATACGCCCCAGTAGTGGAAGTGTGAGAATTGATTCTAAATTACTGAGAAAAGAGATAGAGTTTCCACCATCCTGTGGTGTGCTAATAGAAAATCCAGGATTTTGGGATGATCTTACAGGGTTTGAATGTCTAAAGGTGGTGGCTGATATCAAGAAGCTTGTGACACCAAATGAAATTAGGGAATGGATGGAATATTTCGGACTAAATCCTGATGATAAAAAATGTTTTGGAAAATATTCTTTGGGAATGAAGCAGAAAATAGCATTGATCCAGGCTGTTATGGAAAAGCCAGAAATGATTCTGCTAGATGAACCCATGAATGGACTTGACAGCCGTAATGTAAAGAAGTTAAGGCAATTATTATTGAAAGAAAAAGAGCGGGGAGCAATGATTCTCTTATGTAGTCATAATAGTGAAGATATAAAACTGTTAGCGGATCAGACCTTCATTATGGAAGAGGGAAGGCTTCGAGAAGGAGAAGAATATGAGGAGGATTAGTAATAAAGGATATTGCCTCATTGTGGCAGGAGTGGCCCTTGTTAGTATAGTGATTGCACTGATAGTAAGAACAACGATCAAAGAATTTACATTTGAAGATATAGCAACAGAAGAATATCTCTATGATCCTTATATTGATGTGGAATATTCAAACGGCGCGTTTCAGGAAGTAACCCCAGATTTTAATGTAGTCGATGAAAGTGAATATATTTTAAAGGTTCAAGTGACAGGTAGTAGAGAGCTATTAGAGGGGACGGTCAAGACCCAGATAGAAATATTAGATGTTATGAAAGGTACATTAGCAGAGAAAGCAGGGGATCTATATGAACCTATTGACATTAGCATGATGGGGTATCATAACAGTATCTCTAGTTTTGGTGGATATAATTTGTTAAAAGAGGGTAAAGAGTATATTATTTGTGTAACGTATTCACCGAAACTTCAAGCGTTTATGTACGTAACTCCAATGTTGGGGAAGTTCCCAAAGTCCTATGATGAAAATGATTATTTAGTGATACAGAAGACAGATGATAAAGAAAGTCAATTGAAGTATCAAGATTATAATGAATATGAACAATTGTTTGAAACACAAGAAATGAAGGAACTGTATTTCAAAACATACGAAAGTTTATGGAAGTAGAATGTAGGTGACTATATGTAAATGTTCCATAGTGGAATGGTACTTGACAAATGTCAGCTCCTTCTATATGATAAATATATTAATAACATATGAAAGAAGTAATGAGAAAGAGGAGTAAATATATTGTCCTGACAGGAAGGGGGTTCGCCGACTGAGAGGCCTCTAAGGGAGCATATATTGAAGGTAGCTTTTGAACTAGTCAGCCGAAATAAGAGTAAGTTGTCTCGTGTCGTTTGCGTTAAAAACCATAAAGATGATATATTTTAATGAATATATCAATAAAGGTGGTACCGCGATATAATGATATAATATACGCCCTTTGCTTATGCAAGGGGCGTTTTCTATGTGGATGGAGGGCAAAGGGAAGTAGTTTCGTAAAAGTGGTTTAGAGTAAAAGGAGAGCATATGAGTAAGGAATTAGAAAAGACTTATAATCCCAAAGGGATGGAAGACAGAATCTATAAGAAATGGATGGATAAAAAATATTTTAAAGCTGAGGTAAATCGTAGTAAAAAACCATTTACCATCGTCATGCCACCACCAAATGTTACTGGACAGTTGCACATGGGCCATGCTTTGGATAATACCATGCAAGATGTTTTGATCCGTTTCAAAAGGATGCAAGGATATGAGGCACTATGGCAACCAGGTACAGATCATGCTAGTATTGCTACAGAAGTAAAGGTAATTGAGCAGCTAAAAGCAGAGGGAATCGATAAAAATGATCTAGGAAGAGAAAAATTCTTAGAAAGAGCTTGGGAATGGAAAGAAGAATACGGCGGCCGTATAATTTCACAGTTAAAAAAACTAGGCTCATCTTGCGACTGGGATAGAGAACGCTTTACTATGGACGAGGGCTGCTCTGATGCAGTTACAGAAGTTTTTCTTCGTTTATATGAAAAAGGATATATTTATAAAGGTGCTAGAATTATTAACTGGTGTCCAGTTTGTCACACTTCTATTTCTGATGCAGAAGTGGAACACCAGGAGCAGGCAGGTCATTTTTGGCATATTAAATATCCTATCGTAGGCAGTGATGAATTTGTAGAGATCGCAACCACAAGGCCAGAGACCATGTTAGGAGATACGGCAGTAGCAGTACATCCCGATGATGAAAGATATGCTCATCTCATCGGTAAAATGGTGCTGCTTCCTATTGTAAATAAAGAAATTCCAGTAGTATCCGATGCTTATGTAGATAAAGAGTTTGGAACTGGTGTCGTTAAAATTACACCAGCTCATGATCCTAATGACTTTGAAGTGGGGTTGCGTCATAATCTGCCACAGATTAATATTATGAATGATGATGCTACAATGAACGAAAATAGCGGAAAATATGCTGGTATGGATCGATACGAAGCAAGAAAAGCCATAGTAAAAGAATTAGATGACTTAGGTTTACTAGTAAAAATAGAAGACCATGTTCATTCTGTCGGTACTCATGATCGCTGTCATACCACCATTGAACCACTGATTAAATTACAATGGTTTGTTAAGATGGAAGAGCTGGCTAAACCAGCTATTGAGGCCGTGAAACAAGGAAATACTAAGTTTGTTCCAGAGAGATTCAATAAAATCTATTTTAATTGGTTAGAAGGGATCCGTGACTGGTGTATTTCCAGACAGCTTTGGTGGGGCCATAGGATTCCAGCTTACTACTGTGATGAATGCCATGAAATCGTAGTGAGCAAGGAAAAGCCAGACATTTGTCCAAGCTGTGGCGGAACCCATTTTACTCAAGATGAAGATACTCTTGATACTTGGTTTAGTTCTGCATTATGGCCATTTTCTACTTTAGGCTGGCCAAAGAATACGGAAGATTTTGACTACTTTTATCCAACGGACGTTCTAGTAACGGGATATGATATTATTTTCTTCTGGGTTGTTCGAATGATGTTTTCTGGACTTGAATATACTGGAAAAGAACCCTTCCACACCGTTTTAATCCATGGACTTGTAAGGGATTCCCAAGGGCGAAAGATGAGTAAATCTTTAGGAAATGGTATCGATCCATTAGAGGTCATTGATCAATATGGTGCCGATGCTCTTCGTATGACCTTGTTAACTGGTAATGCACCAGGCAATGATATGAGATTTTATTATGAAAGAGTAGAGGCAAGCAGGAACTTTGCTAATAAGGTTTGGAATGCATCTAGATTTATTATGATGAATTTAGAAAAGTCTACCGATCAAGAAGTAGCGCTAGAGGACTTGACTAGTGCCGATAAATGGATTTTGTCTAAAATGAACACCTTAACCAAAGATGTTACCGATAATTTGGATAAATATGAGCTTGGCATTGCCCTACAAAAAGTATATGATTTTGTGTGGGAAGAATTCTGTGATTGGTATATAGAAATGGTAAAACCAAGGCTTTACCAGGACGATGATCGGACAAAAGATGCTGCCATGTGGACACTTAAAAAAGTATTATCCGATGGTTTAAAGCTATTACATCCATTTATGCCATTTATTACAGAAGAAATCTACTGTACCCTACATCCAGAAGAAGAATCCATTATGATCGCTAGCTGGCCTGTATATCAGGAAGAGTTTAATTTTGCAAAAGATGAGCATGCTGTAGAGACGATTAAAGAAGCAGTAAGAGGCATTCGTAACGTAAGAACAGAAATGAACGTTCCCCCAAGTAAAAAAGCACTTGTTTATGTGGTGTCTACTCGTGAAGAAATAAGACAGATCTTTGAAACTGGAAAAGTATTCTTTGGAACCTTATCTTATGCTAGCGAAGTAATCATTCAAGAAGGAAAACAAGGGATTGACGATGATGCAGTATCAGCAGTGATTCCAGAAGCTGTTATCTACATGCCATTTTCCGAATTGGTTGATATTAAAAAAGAGGTTGAGCGTCTTCAAAAAGAAGAACAACGGTTAATAAAAGAATTAGCTAGAGTAAACGGTATGCTAAATAATGATAAATTCATAAGTAAGGCTCCTGAAGCTAAAATTTTAGAAGAAAAAGAAAAATTAACGAAATATACACAAATGATGGATCAAGTAAAAGAAAGACTGGATCAGTTAAGTAAGTAAAAATGAGAGCGTAAACCTTTATGATAGAAAGCAAACGTGTGAGAAAAGAAAGAGGAATGTATATGGATAGAAAAAAGTTTATTGGAAAATTGAATAAGTATTCTGCTGTACTGCAGGCCATAGGCTCTATCTTTCTGTATTTTTTTATCGAGTGTGTTTCAAGGCATTCTGTTCGGGATACCATTCTTTTTATGAAGAAGAGTCCTCTGATTTTCTTATACAATGCTTTTTTGATTTTTGTGACGTTTTGTATTGTTTATCTGTTTAGAAGAAGAGTGTTTGTCCGTATTTTAATGGTTGTTTTTTGGGCCGGTATAGGGATTACCAATGGAGTGATTTTATCTTATCGTGTGACTCCTTTTACTGGACCTGATTTACATTTAATAACAGATGCCTTTAAAATTATCACAGTATATTTAACGGTCCCCATGATTATTCTAGTAGTGGTTGGAATCGTTGTTGCCATTGCATTACTTGTATTTCTCTTTATGAAGGCACCAAAGTATGAAGGTAAGATGAATCTTAAAGTGAACATTCCCGTTTTCATTCTAGTTTGTGCTAGCTTGTGGGGAACCACGCAGCTGGCTTTAAGATATCGGATCATTTCTAACTACTTTGGAAATATTGCTTTTGCTTATGAGGATTACGGTTTTCCTTACTGTTTTGTAACCACTGTATTTAATACTGGGATTGATTGCCCACCAGGATATTCTGAAAACTCCATTAAAAAGGTAGTAGCAGATGATCAGAAGTCTTCTGGTGAACAGGGTGAAAAGAAACCTAATATTATTTTTCTTCAATTAGAGTCTTTTTTTGATCCTACTCAAGTAGAGTTTTTGGATTTATCGGAGGATCCCATCCCTAATTTTAGAAAACTCTTTCAGGAGTATTCTTCTGGATATTTTAAGGTTCCATCTGTGGGAGCAGGGACTGCAAATACGGAGTTTGAGGCCATTACTGGAATGAATCTGCGGTATTTTGGACCTGGAGAGTATCCATATAAGACAATCTTAAAGAAGACTACTTGTGAAAGTATGAGTTATGACTTAAAAGAAATCGGCTATACTACCCATGCGATTCATAATAATGAAGCAACTTTTTATGATCGATCTTATGTATTTTCTCAATTAGGTTTTGATACTTTTACGTCAAAAGAATATATGAATGATTATGAAGAGACAGAAACAGGCTGGTTAAAGGATAAAGTATTAACTAAGCAGATTATGGATGCTTTAAAATCTACGGAGGGGCAGGATTATATTTATACTATTTCTGTTCAAGGACATGGAGATTATACAGAGGCAGTTTTGGAACAGCCTAAAATTAAAGTCAGTAACCTAGAGGATGAAAATAAAAAGAATGCCTGGGAGTATTACGTCAATCAGCTATATGAGATGGACTTGTTTATCAAGGAGCTGGTGGAAGCATTATCCCAATATGATGAAGAAACGGTTCTTGTGATGTATGGAGATCATTTACCGACTATGGGGCTTCAAGTGGAAGATTTAAAGAACCGTTATTTATTTCAAACGGAATATGTAATCTGGGATAATATGGATCTTCCAGTGCAACACGACAATCTGGCTTCTTATCAGATTGGCGCAGAGGTATTAGATCGCCTAGATCTTCATGTTGGTACTATTTTTCAGTACCATCAAAATAGACGAAATACAAAAAATTATATGGTAGATCTCCAAGATCTTCAGTATGATATTTTATATGGAAAGCAGTATGCTTATAATGGTGAAAATCCCTTCTTACCGACAGAACTTGTCATGGGGGTAAATACCATTGCCATACAAGATGTGGAGCAAGATAAAAAAAATAAAGATAACTATTACATAAAAGGGGATCATTTTACTGCATTTAGTAAGGTAAAGTATAAGGATGAAGTGCTAGAAACCCAGTTTATAGATGAGCATACCTTAGAGGTTGTCATTGAGGATCTACAAGATAGAGATTCTATTGTAGTGGTTCAGATTGCAGACAACTCTAGCGCAGAGATCTTAAGTGAAACTGAAGAATACGTATGGAAGGCCAATAAGAAGTATAAAAAGACGAAATAAAAGTATCCGTATGGAAGAGAGGGTAGACATGAAGGTGTTGTTTATCCTCTTTTTATATTTGTGATAACAACTATTTGAAAACAGACAAGTGGAGAATAATGAGGAAATATTGTAGATTCTAGCGACAAAATTTTCTTGCATAATATGAGTAGTATATTATAATAAATAAGTACCTTATTTATAAAAGGAACAGTACCATAGGAAGAAAAACGGTGATGGAGTGGATTACAAAGAGGTTTTGGAATATATTTATGATATTCCTAAATTTACAAAAAAGAATAAATTAGAAGATACCAAGTTGTTTCTTAATGAGTGTATATCAGAAGGAATAGAAGCGAAAATCATTCACGTAGCTGGAACCAATGGAAAAGGTTCTGTTTGTGCATTTTTAGAGTCTATTCTTCGCTATTCAGGTAAAAAAACAGGGATGTTTACCTCTCCTCATTTAGAAAAAATAAATGAGCGTTTTCAAATCAATAGGCAACCCATTTCTGATGAAGAAGTGGTTCAGGCATTTGAACGAGTCATGTCTGTCATAGATAAAATGAAGACAAAGGGATTTGCTCACCCAACTTTTTTTGAAACTATTTTTCTCATGGCCATGGAGATCTTTCATAACAATCATGTGGATTATATTCTTCTAGAAACAGGACTTGGTGGAAGATTAGATGCTACCAATGCTATCGAACATCCACTGCTTACAATGATTACATCTATCAGCTTGGATCATACAGAAATTCTAGGGGATTCCATTGATAAAATAGCCTTTGAAAAGGCTGGAATTATAAAATCAGGAGTACCAGTCGTTTATGATGGAACAAACCAAATTGCTTCCAAGGTTATAGAAGAGCAAGCTAGATTCATGGGAGCACCAACGTATCCAGTCCATCATTTTAGTGATGAAGAATTGATGAATGATGGAAAAGGCATTGATTTTTTGTTCCGTAGTAGGTATTATGGACATATTGACTTACATATGAATACGATTGCAAAATATCAAATGAGGAATGCATCCTTAAGTATAAAGGCTTTGGAAATATTGGACAAGAACCATGAAATCCCAGTTTCCATCATTCAAAAGGGAATTGCAAACACCTTATGGAAAGGAAGAATGGAACAGATCCGCCCAGGGATATTTTTAGATGGAGCTCACAACGAAGCTGGGGTATCTGAATTTATTCAAACAGTCAAAAGTTTTGAAGGAAAGAGGATCGTTTTATTGTTCTCTGCTGTTAAGGAAAAAAACTATCATCAGATGATACAGACTCTATGCAAGAACTTATCTTTTCATGCTGTAGTAGTTACCAGTGTAGGCGCAGATAGACAAGTACTGGCAAAGGATCTTGGGGCAATATTTGAATCTTACGGTCAAAAAAATGTATTCATAGAAAGTCAAATAGATCAGGCATATGAAGAAGCGCTTGCGCAAAAAGGCGAAGGGATACTATTTTGTGTAGGCTCGCTTTATTTAATAGGGGAACTAGAGAAGATAATAAGGAGGAGCGATCATGATTAATTTTGAAGAAGAACTAAAGAAATTTGCACCTAGCTTGGAGGTTGGTGATACGGAAGAGGCAATCTATAATCGAGATGTAACCGATGTAACCGATATCCTTCGTGAGATGTTAAAAGACACGAAACCAAATAAATAAGCTGGGGGAAATACGATGAACTGTCTAAATTGTAATACTCCTATGGCATCTATAGACTACTGCACCAATTGCGGTGCAGATATGAGAATTTTAAAAAGACTAGAGAGAATTTCTAATCTAAATTATAATGAAGGTCTTGATAAGGCTAACATTAGGGATTTATCAGGAGCTATTGAGTGTTTAAAAAGGAGTCTAAAATTTAATAAATACAATATCAATGCCAGAAACCTATTGGGGTTGGTGTACTTTGAAACTGGTGAAGTGGTGGCTGCCCTTAGTGAGTGGGTCATTAGTAAAAATCTTCAAGAAGAAGATAATATTGCAGATATCTATATAAAAAAGTTGCAGTCCAATCCCAATAAACTAAATACCATCAATCAAACCATTAGAAAATATAACCAAGCCTTATTATATTGTCAAGAAAATAGTGATGATATGGCGATCATTCAGCTAAAGAAATTGTTGTCACAAAATCCAAAACTCATTAAAGGGCAACAGCTGTTAGCACTTTTATATATTCACAATAAAGAATATGAAAAGGCTAGAAAAATATTAAAAAAAGCAGCGAAGATTGATACAACCAATACCATAACATTACGCTACATCCAAGAAGTAGATGAGGCAACTGGTACAGTCACCAGACTGAGCAATCGAAAAACGAGAAAAAGGGAGAGTAAGATTGCAGGTGTACCATCAGATAGCGTTCGCTATTTAGATGGTAATGAGCTGATCATCCAGCCTGCTACCTTTCAGGAAAGTTCCATTATTGCTACCTTTTTAAATATTGGACTTGGTTTAATTGTTGGAGCAGCAGTTGTATGGTTTTTAGTACTACCAGCTACGAGACAACGGTTTGAAGAAAAGGCCAACAATCAAGTGGTAGATTTTAGTAATCAAATATCGGTGCAACAAAATAAAATAGCAGCTTTGGAAGAAGAAGTAGAAAAATCCGCAGATATTCAAGAAGCGGCAAATGAAAAAGAAGCTCAAGCAGATGCAAAGATGAATAGCTTGGAAGGTTTATTAAAGGCAGTGAATACCTTTTATACAGAGGAGGATAAAAATACTGCAGCAGACTTGATCCAACAAATAGACCCAGAAACTCTTTCGGAAGAAGGAAAGTCAGCATATGAAGCCATTCGTATACAGGTTAATGATACTTTATTTCAGCGGGCATTTCAAGATGCGGAGACTGCTTATCATACTGAGAAGGATTATAATAAATCCGCAGAGCTTTATTTAAAAGCTTTAGAGTATAAGCCAGAAGATAAAACATCATTATTATACTTAGCCCATTCATATTATAATGCTGGAAATTACAAGGATTCTAACGTAAGATTTAATGAATATATGTCTAAATATGGTGGAGACTATAATCAATATCTAAAAGATGACACTGAACTTGATGGTACCCAAGATGGTGGAGAAGCCAGTCAAGGGGAATAAAATTAAGGATACTACACTACGAATCAAAAGAGAAACCTCTAAATTGGGGAGCATGTATAACTTACATGTTCTCCTTTTTATATATAAAAATCATACCAAAAAATCATATAAATGAACACGAAAACTTAATTATCCAAACGAAAGGAGACCACATGGAATCGTTATTTAAAGTAAGAGGGACAAGCCTCACCATCTTTGTACCTCAAGAACTGGATCATCACAATGCAGAAATGATTAGAACAGGTGCTGATAGAATCATAGAAAGTCAGAATATTAGAGGGGTGATTTTTGATTTTGCAGAGACTCAATTTATGGATAGCTCAGGTATTGGAGTGATTATGGGAAGATATAAGAATTTAAGATTCATGGGTGGAAAGGTGAT
>DVLR01000040.1 GCA_018715425.1 Candidatus Merdenecus merdavium | reverse complement strand
CAAAATTCATGGACGGATAGTTGTTTTAGATATGCATTATATATGAATAAATATGAAAATGTTTTCATGATTTGTATTTTGTAGCCTGTGGACATTGTTATATTAATACACATTTTCGTACTATATACTATCTGGAAAAATTTTTAATCCACCAGCATTGCTAAATACAAGCTTCCTTCCGTACTATATGAGTGAGAGGTAAATATAAGTGTAAGGTGATTGGAATATTTACATCCAACAATAAAGCGAAAGGAGAAATGACAATGGTACGTGGAAAAGTAAAATGGTTCAACAATCGAAAAGGCTATGGCTTTGTGACTAATTCTAAAGGTAAAGATTATTTCTTTCATTATACAGATATTGTATCTGAAACAAAATATAAGAATGTTGAAAAAGGTCAGACCGTAGAATTTGAAATTGGTGAATCCAACGGAAAAGAAAAAGCAACCAATATTAGAACAATTACAAAATAAGGAGAAAAGAGTATGTTTAATATTTTTAAGAAAAATGAAGAAATAAATATTTTAAAAGGTAAATTTGAAGCATTGGAAGAATTGTTTGAAGATGAATGTGAAAAAAATAAAAGATTGCGGATATTGCTTACAGAGAATAACATTCCGTTGCCTAATGATTTGCGTATGATGACATGTAGTGAATTTGCTGCTAGATGTAATGAATTTGTTAAAGTATTAATAGAAGAAGATAACAATAATAAAGTTATGACAAAGGATGAAATGATAAAAATAATTTCTGATGTAACGTGCAAGTGTCCAGCGGTTGTTACTAACTCTGTTGATTTAATGGAAGAGCAATATAACAAGATAAATTCATATCATGAATTTTATGAAAAATACCTGAAATCAACGAAATCATTCGGTGAAGCAATTGATAAAATTGCAGAGGATTGGAAAGATTTTTCAGATATAGAAAAGCGTTTTGTTATAGCGATTTTTACAGATAATAATGTACGAATGTTCGAAAATGCATCTGTTCTGTTTAATGAACTAGGATAAAAAACAAGTGTGTTGCTGTTGTAATACCTGTGAGGTCACAACGATTTCACAGGTGTTTTTTTATCTCAGAAACGATACAGGAAAATTAAAAATGTGTAAAGAAGGTGAGCAAATGGATATTTGTATAAATTTTAAAGTGATACCAATTGTAAAGATTGATATTGCTGGTGTTGATACATCAGATATTGAACGATGTATGCAGAAATTTTTTGATGAAAACCATTATTCTATTGATGAAAGAATGAAATATGTTGAAGATTGTTTGACTGATATTGTAAGAACTGCTGCAAGGACAAAAGGAATTTCTTTTACAGATAGTAGCTTGGAGAATCAAGCACTTGAAGCAAATCAGGATTGTTCAGAGAATCATGATTTGCTGTCAGAAGCAGAAAAAATATATATTCATGATTATTCTGATAAGGCAGAAGTGACAATCAAACAGAAATTGGTATCAGGAGAGATAAATCTTGAAGATGTTTTTAAGGGTGGATTTACTGAGATTTACAAAAAAATTGGGTTTGAGAATTTAGGAATTAAAAGCCTAAAGGGTGGAAAACAAAAAAATATTGCAAAAGAAAATCTATTACAATATCTCCAGCTTCAATCAGTACAGAATAAAAAAAGAGCATTGCAGTTAGTAGATGTATATGAAGTTCCTCGTTACATAGAAAAAATAGATAGAAGAGGAAAAAACGGATTTTATAAGGAAAGAGTAAATCCTATTCTTCTTGATTATTTCAGCAAACAGGATAGAAATACAATATTTACTTCTGTTACAGACCTTGCAAAGATAATAGGACTGGTTAATAGGAATTACAGAAAAATTTCATATAAGGAATTAGTAGCTATTGACAGTAGATACACAAAATCGAAGGTAAATGATTTGTATTACAGATGCAAACCATTACAGGAAGATATTATTTTTAAAGCACTGGATACCCTTCAAAATGAATACCGACTGATTGATTATTATAATAATCATTACATCTTCACAGAATCAGGAAATCATACATCTACTCAATTAGAAGATAAATTAATTAGAAAGATGGAAAGAAAAGTGATGAATGAATATGGTTATAAAATGATAAGTTCTGTATTCAGGCATAAGCAAGAAAAAGCGTTTTATAGTAGAGTTGTGCAACTTATCAATGAACAATTAAATACTGACTGGATTGGATATAGAAAACAAATACAGATTGATATTGATACAGATGATTTTCTGGAAACAATTCATGAACTTAATATTACGAATGAATCTATTATGACAAGCAAGAGAGAGGTATCAGAGAGATTTATACAAAGAGTACAAAATAGAACAGAATATGATTATCAACGAACTAATGGTAATGCTGATATGATATTGGATGAATGGAACAATACAGAAAAAGATATTTGGTTAAAAAAATATCCAAAATTAAAAGAATTGGAAGAAAATGGAATTGTTGACATAGAAAAATTCAAACCCAAACCATTTAGATATTATGAGGATTATTTAGAAATTGAATATGAATTGATAAATCTACTGTTGAGAACAATTAGTAATCAGGCTGGAAATAATGAAGATATAGAAAATATATTTGGATAAATTGATATGAAAATCAAAAGGGTACTTTCTTAAAAGGTATATGTAATATATATATCTATTATACCTTTTTAAAAAGTACCCTTTTGAAATAGAACTGTAACTGTCATTGAGCGTAGCGATATGACAGACCAAGCAACCGTAGGTTGTGCGGTAGTATATACACAAACTGAACCAGAATACTTATTATAAGCGGAAGTGTGTTCTACCCCTGTCTCACATCCTACGGATGTTCGCCCCCTATCAAGGGGGATACATGATTTTATTTCTTATCAGAATCAATATATCAGAAATGGAGGTGAGAAAATGCATGATTGCAAAAATAATCCAGTAAAGAAGCGTATGAGTAAGCAAGATAAAATTGATTGGGATAACCTGTACGAATATGTAAAAAATAATGTATTGCATTATAGTAGCAAGCAGAGCTTATCTGTTCAAATGGTTCTTCGATTGAAGGGGATGCTTAATGGCAAGTTCTACGCCAATAATACTACAACGGATATGGCAGATTATTCATATAAGACTGTTCTAAATACCTTTAAATTTTGTAGTCCAAAAATTCAATCAGTTTTATCTTCTAAAAATTTTGATTCTGAAAACCGCAAATTCAATTATATATGTGCCATTGTGGAAGGTAGTCTGAATGATGTTTTTTTGAGAATGGAAAATGCAGCGAAGGTACAGCAAAAAACTGAGAGAATGGATGTAAGTGCTATTACTCATAATGGTGCTGGGTATCAGAGCAAAACTAGGGAAACATCAAACAAATTAAATGACTTGTGGTAAGTCTGTATTAAGAAGAAATAAGGAGTAAACAAAATGAATAAGAATAATGTAACGAAACAGCAAATGATTGAAGCTATTGCAAGAGAAAATAATATTGATATTGAAATTGTAAAAAAGGTATATAACAGGTTTGAGCAAAATGTATTTCTAATGTTGCAGAGTGTAACGCCTGAAGAACCAGTTGAGATAAGAGCATTTGAAGGTATCAGCATCCAAGGGGTGCATCAGTCAGAGCGTGAAAAGAAACTGAATTACAACGGAGAAAAAGCAACCATACCGAGCAGAATCAGAGCTATTGCTAAGATTACAAGGAATTATAACAAGAAACTAAATAACGCATAAAATCGACATTTTACGTGGAAAATCACCGATATACACCATGAATCAGACTGAATATAGTCGGTTTGTTTATCGGTACTGCTACAAGTGGTAGCAAAAACCTCTTCTTAATCAATCAAAGAATCCAATGCAATTCTTCTTATGGATTCAATCCCAAAATAGTTACAACAAAATATTACAACACAGATGCAAAGGGGATATTATGCATTTCTCCTTTGATTGCAGAAAGAGAGGGAACAGGTTACATGTTGAATGTACAAGTGAAAATTTACAGTCCAGACACAGGAGATTTCTACAGCAATAGGGAAGCTCATTTACATTGGTTAAATCATAAACTCAAAAGTGAGAAGCACCAGTTGAATGAGGGGTTTACATATTTTAGGAAGAACAAAGTGCTGAAAGATAGAGTAATCATAGGGGTGAAAGATATTAAGGCGCAACTCAAGAAGGTTGGTATATCAGAAGATGATTTAAAGGCAATTGAAACAGACGATTTTTCTTATGATGGATTATCAAAAAAGACTGTTCAGCTTTGTGAATTATACAAGGTTAGGAAAGGGCAGATTGCTGATAAGAACAAGAGAATCAAGGCATCTAAGAAAGCTCTTCAGGAATTGCTTGCCAGAAAGGTAGAATCCAATATTGCTACGGATGGAAAAGACCATATCAGGGTACTAAATCATAATACGGAACTTCCAGATAGTAAAATTATTTCTGTATTTGATTCCTCATTAACACGTATGATTGGGATTGGTCAGGATGAATTAACTGATACTTTCATGGTAGTACAAGTATACTATTTTGACATTATTAAGGATTTGATTTATTACGGATTTATGTACAAAGGAGAAAAGTATATTTATTTTACATCTTCTGCTGGTCAAATTAGAACCAAAAAGACAGTATTTATAAAAGAATCAATCTGGAAACAATATGAAAAGACCATAATGTGCGGATTGACAATTGAATCTATTAATGCTAAAGGTGGTAATAACCCTAATAAGCATTTAGCATATATGGCTTTATCTAACTCTGCTACTGATATGTGGGATGAATTTGATATTGATAAATCCATTGTCATTGATGATTTTGAAACAAATGTATTTGGAACATATGATTTAATCAGTGATGAGGATTATTCTATACGAAGAGTATCAGATTATGTACCAATTACACATACGGATGGAGCTGGTATGATGCTTCCTGTGTTGGGTAAAAATAGAATGGTTCGTTTACCATGGGTTAAAGGATTGTTAGGAGTGTTTGATTTTGTAAAGTTTATAGAAGTACATGGTTGCTCTCCTATCATTAAAGATATTTATGGGAAAGAGCATGATGTGATTTCTGAAGGAATACAAGTTATTTTTACAAAGAGTCAATTCAAGATGTATAAGTATTATGAATCATGGGAGCAATATAAAGAATACTATAAGTTTTATAATTGCACCGCTGGTTATACCAACATGGAAGAAGATAGAATCAGAAATGCTACAATTAATTATCAAATGCTTCAAACATTAACGGATGCTACAGATGATGAAATCTTAAAAATTGCAGCAAAGTCTATTAACAAATTGAATAATCTATGCTCTTCAATTGATACTATAAAGGCTGCATTTGGTGTTACACCATATAACATGAATAAAACTGCGCTTCAACAGGCTATCGAACTATATCCTAATTTGATAAATGATGAATTTATGAAAAGACGATTGAAGGATATTAAAGATAGTATGATAAAACAATATAAATCAGGTAAGTTAGAAGTGAATGGTAAATATACATTTTTAATGCCTGATTACTATGCTGCTTGTGAATATTGGTTTTGTGGTGAAAAGAATCCTACTGGATTATTATATGACAATGAAGTGTTTTGTTGGTTATTTAGAAAAAGTGAAAAATTGGATTGTTTAAGAAGTCCACATTTATTTAAAGAACACGCTATAAGAGAAAACATTGCATATGGTGATTATGGAAAAAGACAGAAACAAATAAGAGAATGGTTTACAACCGATGCTGTTTATACCAGTTGTCATGATTTAATTAGTAAAATTCTTCAGTTTGATGTTGATGGTGATAAATCATTAGTAGTATCTGACAAAGATTTGATTGAAGTTGCAGAGAGAAACATGAAAAACATAGTGCCTTTATATTACAATATGAAAAAAGCACAACCTACTATTTTGAATAATCAAATAATATTTGATGGATTAAAGGCTGCTTTTACTGGTGGGAACATTGGTATATACAGTAATAATATCTCAAAGATTTGGAACAGTGATATTTTCTTGTCTGATTCTGAAAAGGAAAAGAAACACGCTATTGATTTAGTAAAAATCCTTTGTATGGAAAACAACTTTGTTATTGATTATGCCAAAACATTATATAAACCTGTTCGTCCAAAAGATATTCATAAAAAGATAACTTCTTTTACTAGAGCAAATGTTCCAGCATTTTTTCAGTATGCGAAAGATAAAACAGAATTTCAGATTGAAGATAGAAATGATAGTTTTGTCAATAAGTTAGAATCATTGATACCTAATCCAAGGATAAATTGTCGTGGTGCTGGTATAGGAAAAATTGATTATCAAATATTAATGAGTAATCCAGATATTAATGTAAATGTCAAATTTAGAAAGAGTGGAAAGATAATTGAATCTGAAACAGACTCATTGATTGTAAAATACCATGAGCTAAATCAAAAATATGCCTGTAAACTTGACAATATAAAAGATAAAGCAGAAATACCAAAAGATTTACTTACTAAGTATCAACAGAAACAGATGTTTTTATATGGAAATATCATTAAGAGTATTAAAGATGAACTCAATCTTATATATGAGGATAACCAAATTATTGTAGATATACTTGTGAAATATTTGTATCATATAAAACCAAGTAGAAATAAAACAATTCTATGGTTATGCTATGGCGATTATATTCTTGATAATATTAAGAAAGTAATCAAACCAGAAAAAAAAGAAATTCAATGCGTTGATTGTGGTGAATGGATTGAAATTAATGTAAAAGACACTAAAACTTGTCGTTGTAATAGTTGCTATTCTGAACATAGAAAGATAAGAAAATTGGAAACTCAGCGATTAAGAAGGCAAAGAAGTCAGACCATATAGTTGTTATAAAAGTCCATATTTTATTGCTGTTACTAATAACTCTACAAGTAAATAATATCATATATTCTGGACTTTTATAAAATATACTATTAGTCAGTAAGGGGAATATACCCTTTCCCATACTCTCTAAAGAGTGCGATTAGTAAAGTGAAAGAAACGAGATTGGATTATTCCAGTCTCTTTTTTTTATGGTTCAAGTGCAAATACATAAATACCATATAATCAATCAGTATTCCGAGAGATTATTAGAAGAAATGGAGGTCATTATGGAGTTGAAAGAAAGATGCAGAAATTTTGTTGCTGAGTTAAATTTACCGATTACAGCATTTTGTAAAAATGTGGCTATAAGTCCATCATTCTATTACAAGTGGCAAAGAGGTGAAAGAATAATGGCGAGTGACAAAGTAAAAAGAATTGACAAGTATTTACAAAAATATGGATTTTAAAATGGAGGATTAAGATTATGGTAAAAAAATTATTTACAGGATTTCAAATGATTACAAAATGTGCAAAAAAAAGCAGTATCTTCAGTAAAAAATATTGATAATGCAATGCAGAATTTATACAAAAAAATGGAGGATTAAGATTATGGATAAAGAGATGTTTAACGCTTATATTGAGAAATCAGAAAATGAAAAGCAGAATGACAACAAGCCAGTGGATATTAGCATAATGGAGATGCTGGAAGAAAAAGGGATTCGTGTGAAAAAAACTGATGGTACTTTTAGGACTTTTGGTGCGGTGATAGATGAAATTTCTGAGAAATATTCTCCTGTTGCAGATGATATTCAGAATTTACAGAAGGTATCAGGTATCAAAATTATGAATGATGATAAGACATATAAGCCTTTTGGTGAAGTGCTGGATGCAATAAGAAATAATTGGTTACAGTATAGCAGTGAAAAAAGAGAAAATATTATTAGTGTTATTATAGGTGATTTTTATTCAGAAGAGGATAAAGTTGTAGCACCTTCAGGCGTGGTAAGTATTGAGGAAGTGAAAGTATTTGATGCAGTTGGAATCAAGACAAATCATGCTATGTTGGTAGGAAAGATTTTGAAAATTGTTAAGAGTGAAGTTATCGGACTGGATGAAAAGCAGCCTGTAGAATATATTCTTTCTGTGATGGTTACAGATGATTGTATTTTGAATCTTTCATCCAATGATATTAAGGAAATCAGTTATATTGAAGAATGGAATCCATACGAAGAGGAACAGAAGCAGAAAATCATTACAGATATTTGTGAAAAGTATGAAATTGGTATTATGAATCAGATTACGAAGGATAGAAAAAATGAGTTCCAGATTATTGTTGATATTTCAGAACATTGGTTAGAACTCTCCGAAGATGAAAAGAAATCATTTGTCTCAGCTATTTGTATTGATGGTGATAATCTGTATGGATTACTTACTTTTATGAATAATCAGGTTACTATCAATGGATTACAACAGGAAGCTATTGATATGTACAAAAAGAAAACCCAAATAAGCAAAGAAAACATAGAACGCATTGAGAAAATCAAAGCATTATTGAATTAAGGCATATGAATATGTCTTTTTTTATTGCTTATTTTGGAAAGGAAGTGAGATAAAATGAGCGAGGAATTTAAAGTCAAGATTGGGGCAGAAGCTGACGAAGCATCGTTTAGTGCATTGGAGCAACGAATCCAGAATATGGGAAAGGATTCTAAAGTTAAGGTCGGTGTCGATGTTAATGATAATGGTTCTGCAAACAAAACCAGTCAAAGTATCAAACAAGTGGAACAGTCTGCCAGAAGTGCAACTAATGCGACAAAGTCATTTGGTGATACAGTAAAAAGGTCACTCCAGATTGGAACTGCTGCTGCGATAACTGCTAAAGGCTTTCAATTGATTGATAAAACTGCAAGAGAAGCAGTATCCCAAATAAAAGAAATCGACAAAGCTATAACAGATTTGCGAATGGCTACTGGTGATAGTTATTCCAATGTAAGTAATCTGGTTAAAGGTTACAATCAGATGGGGCAAGCTCTTGGAGCTACTACAACTGAAGTAACTGATTCTGCTGATGCATGGTTAAGACAGGGTAAGTCTATTTCAGAAACCAATACTTTGATTAAGGATTCTATGATTCTCAGTAAGGTGGGTCAGATAGATTCTGCCGATGCTACACAATATCTTACATCTGCCATAAAGGGGTATAAGGTGGCAACTGAAGATGTAATAGGAATCGTAGATAAATTAACTGCTGTCGATTTAGTATCTGCAACTGATGCTGGTGGATTGGCAGAAGCTATATCTAGAACTGCGGTTACTGCTGATATGGCTGGTGTATCTATGGATAAACTGATTGGATATCTTGCAACAGTAGGTGAGACAACACAGAAATCCATGAGTACTATTGGTGAAAGTTTCAAAACAATTTTTACAAGAATGTCAGATATAAAGAGTGGTAAGTTGGAATTAATTGATGAAGATGGAACTACAGAAACTTTATCTGATGTGGAATTAACGTTATCAAAAGTTGGAATTGATTTAAGAAAAACTGTAACAGAATATAATTCATATGGTGAGGTTTTAGATAATCTTGCACTTAAATGGGATTCGCTCTCACAATTACAGCAAAATGCTCTTTCTAAAGCATTCGCTGGAACTAGACAAGCTGAAAATTTCCGAGCGTTAATGAAAAACTATTCAACTGCTCAACAGTATATGGAAACTGCCATGAACAGTACAGGAACAGCAGAAGAGAAGTTCGCTGCATATACAGATTCTATCGAAGCAAAATTAAAATCATTACAGGATGCTTTTGAATCATTGTCTATGAACACTATTGGAACAGATATGTTGGGCGGTATTATTGAAGCATCAGCAGCAGTAGTGAAATTTCTTGACCAAACCAACCTGTTAAAAGGTGCATTAGCTGGAATAGCAGCAGTAGGAGCAATTCAGGGAATTACTACTCTTGTTACAGGATTAGGAAATGCAGCTAAAAAAATGGCTGAATTTGATACTGCATTGAGAATGATGAAAACTGGTAGTATAGATGTTGATGGTATGCAAAAATTATTAAATATCACAAATCAATTATCAGGAAGTCAGTTAAAAGCGGTATTATCATCTGAAACATTATCTGCAAGCCAAAGAATGGCAATACTTACAAGTAGAGGTATGAGTATAGCAGAAGCAGAAGCAACATTATCTACAATGGGATTGGCTACTGCTGAAGGAGCTGCCAGTGCATCTACTTTTACTTTAGCTGGTGCAGTAAGAGGATTATGGGCTACATTAATGGCAAATCCTTTAATATTGGTTGCAGCAGCGGTTACAGCGGTTGTATCTGCATATAGTACATATAAGCAAAAACTGGATGAAACCAGACAATCCATGATTGATAATGGAAATGTAGCTATGGAAAATGCAGAGAGTTTGGAAAGTGCATACATTTCTTATATGAAATATGCTGGGGAATCCAATCTTTCATCATCTGAAGAAACTGCTTTTCAGTCTGCTATTGATAGCGTTACCTCTGCTTTGGGCGGTAAAACCTCTGCTTTAGCTGATGCTGCTGCTGGAACAGATGCATATACGGAATCATTAAAAGCAGCAGCACAGGCAGAAATAGAAAACGCTAATATTGAAGCTAAGAAAGCGAAACAGGCAGCGAAGGAAGCATTGCAAGATGAAGCATGGTCAGGTTGGGATGGAAGTCATGCCACATTGGATTTATCTGGAAGAACAGGCATTGAAGAGTTTGTAAAAGCCTATGATACTGTGAAAGATATAATGAAAGATTATATTGATATGGGTACAAATGGCGAAGAACTTGAACCATTAAATTGGGATGATGACCATAAAAATATGGATGCCCTAGTAGATTATTATTATAAGCTCAAGGATGTTCAAAATGCTTTGGCAGAAGATAATAATATGGATAATGACATATATCGGGATGCAACGTCTATAATTGATGGATTATCTGATAGTGTAGAAAACTATGTTAATGCGAGTTACAATGAACT
>DVLR01000378.1 GCA_018715425.1 Candidatus Merdenecus merdavium | reverse complement strand
TATATATAATAAAATCATCATTACATAAATATACTAAAATTTCTTTTTAAAATCGATTGTATATCATCACTATTTAGTCTATAATATGTATATGAGTTTTCTTATGGAAGGAGCCCTATAATATGAAGAATAAGATTAAAAATAGTATTATATTTACTACACTCGCTATTATCCTGATGTATATGATAAATAAAATCATCTTTGTTTTTTCATCTATGAAGAATCTATTATCTACAGATAAAGGACTTTATTTTGAATGGAGATTTGGAAATATATATTATACAAAAAGAGGAAATGGCACACCCTTACTGCTCATTCATGAACTATCTCCTTACAGTTCTGATATTGAATGGGATGAACTTGTTGACAAATTATCGAAAGATTATACTGTTTATACTCTAGATTTACTTGGTTGTGGCCGTTCGGATAAACCGAATATAACATATACTAATTATTTATATGTTCAATTAATATCAGACTTTACTAAAAAAATAATTGGTAAAAAGACAAATATCATTGCAACAGGATTATCTTCTTCTTTTGTTATCATGGCCTGTCATAATGATCCCGATTTATTTCAAAAAATGATGTTTATCAATCCTACCGATTTGAAGATTATAGCCAAAGCACCATCCAAACGAACAAAATTACTTAAGATATTATTAGAGTTTCCTGTTATTGGTACTCTCATATATAATATTGTATCATCACGTAAATATATAGAAAATACATTCTTAGAAAACTATTATTTTAATCCTTTCAAAGTACAGTCAAAGTATATCAACAGTTACTATGAATCCGCCCATTTAGGTGGTCCTAATGCACGTTTTCTACTATCAAGCATCAAGGGTAATTATGTGAATGTTAATATCATTCATGCATTAAAAGAAATCAATCATAGTATTTACTTAGTTGGTGGAGTTGAGGAACCATATTTAAAAGATACTCTAGAAACTTATGTTTTTTATAACAATGCAATAGAGGTTACAAGTATTAAAAATGCAAAACATTTACCACAATTAGAAACACCTCAGGCATTGTTAGAACAGATAAAAATATACTTTTCCGAACAAAATTAAATACTTTTTAAAGATTAACGTATAAAGGTGGTATTGCAAAAATAATATTTTTGCAATACCACCTTTAATTTTAATAAATCATATCTATATAACTTTTTAATCGATACTTACTAATCATACCATTTGCTTCTTCAATAATTCTACCATCTTCATCAATAATAATCGTTGTTGGCATTGAAGTAATATAATAAGCATTTGACCCTTCTTGATCTACATCGAAATATACTGGAAATTCATATCCAGCTTCTTCTATAAAAGATTTTCCATCTTCTACAGTTTCATTTCTAGATCCCACTAAATCCACCATAATAAATTCAATATCTTCCCCATATCTTTGGTACATTTCATTAAAATATGGCATTTCTTGCTTACATGGAGGACACCAGCTAGCCCAGAAGTTAATAATAATAGGTTTTCCCACTTTATCAGATAATTTTATGGTGTTTCCTTCATAATCTTCCATGGAAAAATCAATATACTGATTGTCACTATCCTCATCACCATCTGTTTTTTTACCATCATTGTTATCCACAGAGTCTTGCCCGTTGTCATTTTGTCCTTCCTCTTTTAATATTTCATTATCTAGATTCATTTGGGCTTTTTCTTTTAATAGATCATAAGCAACCACACTTCCACCTATAACAGCTATGATTACTACGATCAACATCAATAATTTAAAGTTTTTTTTCACCTATACCCCTCCTATATACTTAGCATTCCCAATAGAACATCCATTGCACCAATCATCATAGAGATACCTATGATAATTAATAAACAACCTGAAACAGTATTGATCACTTTATAATGATTCTTAATGGTCTGGAAGGTAGACTTTAATTGATCAATAAATATAGCACTCAATATAAAAGGTATTCCTAATCCTATAGAGTAACATAATAACATTCCAACTCCTTTAAATGTAGATCCTTGCATGGAAGCCAACATGAGAGCCGATCCTAAAAATGTACCTAAACACGGTGTCCAGCCAACTGAGAAAACGGCTCCAAAAGTATAAGAAGATATGAATCCTAATTCTTTATTCTCCATATTTTTCCCACGAAATCCTTTAAACAATTGAACATTAAAGATTCCTAAAAAATTCATTCCAAAAAAAATAACAACTAAGCCTGAAACAATATTTACTATTTTTTTATAATCTTGCAGTATTTTTCCAACCGTTCCAGCAAATGCTCCTAATATAATAAAGACAGTAGTAAATCCTAGTACGAATCCAAAAGCGTTAATCAATGTCTTCTTCCTATGATGATCACTTTCTTTTCCACCTGCAAAATATGATATATAAATAGGTAGCATAGGTAACAGACAAGGTGATATAAAGGTAATCACCCCTTCAAATAACGATACAATATATTCCATTCATTCCTCCTATCTACTGAATTGGTTCTTTGGTTGGTAACCCTGATTTTCTCGGATACTGTTTAGGAGTATGTTTGATTTTTTCAATAAAAAGTAAAGATCTTTCCATATCTGTATCTGGTAAACAAAATTTTTCTACTCTACTTAGTTTACCACCTAATAAAGTAATAGCCTTTTTTGCCGCCTGTTGCTCTTCATCGATGTTACTTGATTTATAAGGTATAAAAGATCCTCCTACAGTAACAAAAGGTAAACAATACTCAGATAAGGAAGATAAATTTGCAACTGCCCTTGAGACACATAAATCAAAGGCTTCTCGATACTCTTTTTCTCTTGCAAAATCTTCAGCCCTTCCGTGAATGGCTTGAATCCCCTTTATCTGTAATTTGCTGATGATTTCATTTAAAAATTTAACTCTTTTGTTTAAAGAATCTAATAATACTACTTCTAAATCCGGAAATGCAATCTTTAAAGGAATCCCTGGAAATCCAGCCCCTGTACCAACATCTATTAAGCGATTTTGGTCACTCATAGAAATATACTGATGAATGGATAAACTATCTACAAAATGTTTTTTATTTACCTCATCATAATAGGTAATTCCAGTTAAGTTCATCACTTTATTCCATTCTATTAATAACTCATAATAGTTAAAAAACTGCTCATATTGTTTCTGGTTTAAAGTAATATTATATTTTTCTAAATCCTTTTGAAATATTTCTACATTTTTATTCATACCATGGTTCTCTACCTTCTTAATTGTTCTAAATATATTAATAATACAGATATGTCTGCTGGTGAAACACCTGAAATTCTTGATGCCTGCCCAATGGATATAGGTTTAAACATCTTTAATTTTTGTTTTGCTTCAATTCGCAGACTTCCTACTTCATCATAATTCAAATCTTCAGGGATTTTCTTTTCCTCAAGCTTTTTAAACTGCTCTACTTGCTTAAGTTGTCTTTTAATATAGCCTTCATACTTAATATTAATGTTTACCTGCTCTCTTACTCCAGAGGAAAGCTTTGGTCTATCTTTATCTATATCTTGTAATATATCATAATTTAACTCTGGTCTTCTAATAAGTTCTGCTAATGTGGTTCCTGTCTTAAGTGGTGTACTTCCATGCTTTATTAATAGATCTTGAACTTCTTTCGTTGCACCAATATGATATTGTTCTACTCTTTGGATTTCTTGCTCCACCAACTTTTCTTTTTCTTTAACCTTATTATACACATCTTCTGTCACAAGTCCAACCTGATATCCTTTTTTAGTTAATCTAAGATCAGCATTGTCTTGCCTTAATATGAGTCTATATTCCGCTCTAGAAGTCATCATACGATAAGGTTCCATATTTTCTTTCGTCACTAAATCATCAATTAAAACACCTATATAAGCCTCTGAACGATCTAAGATTAACAGTTCCTTACCTTGGACGTATAAAGCGGCATTAATACCTGCAATTAAACCTTGCCCAGCTGCTTCCTCATATCCAGAACTACCATTAAACTGCCCTCCACTAAATAATCCTTTAACAGATTGAAATTGAAGGGTTGGATCTAATTGGCTAGGATTAATACAATCGTATTCGATTGCATAGGCATTTCTAATGATTTTTGCATGTTCTAAACCTTTCACAGAACGATACATCTCATACTGCACATCTTCTGGCATAGAACTAGACATACCAGCAATATACATCTCATTTGTGTACAAACCTTCTGGTTCAATAAAAACTTGATGGCGGTTTCGATCTGAAAACTTAACTACTTTATCTTCAATAGATGGACAATATCTTGCTCCAGTTCCCTCAATCACTCCAGAATACATAGGTGATCGATGGAGATTTTCTCTAATAATATCATGGGTATGTTCATTTGTATAAGTAAGCCAACAGGATACCTGATCAATTTGAACATCTTCTGGATCAGTGGAAAAAGAAAAGGGAACCACTACTTCATCTCCGTATTGTTCTTCTAGTTGGCTAAAATCAATAGAATTTTTATCGATTCTTGCAGGTGTTCCCGTTTTAAATCTATGGAGTTCTATTCCAAGACTCTTTAAGGATTCAGACAAATAATTGGCAGATTGTAAGCCATTTGGTCCTGTTTTTTGAATCACATCTCCGTAGAGGCATCTAGATTTTAAATAAGTACCAGTACAAAGAACAACGGCTTTACAATGATACGTAGCACCTGAATACGTCTTTACTCCTGTGATGATTCCATCCTTTGCTAAAACTTCTACAACCTCGCCTTGGCGTACCGTTAAACGGTCTTGTTTATATAAGACTTGGCGCATTCTTCTGCTATATTCTTCTTTATCTGCCTGTGCTCTTAATGAATGGACAGCAGGTCCTTTCGATTGATTGAGCATTTTAGATTGAATAAAAGTATGATCAATGTTCTTTCCCATCTCTCCACCTAGTGCATCGATTTCTCTTACTAGGTGTCCTTTCGAACTGCCTCCTATGTTAGGATTACAAGGCATCATTGCAATACTCTCAATACTGATGGTAAATAAAATTGTAGATAGCCCCATCCTGGCTGCAGCCAATGCAGCTTCACATCCAGCATGGCCAGCCCCAATTACCACGATATCATAACTTTCATTTATACTATTTATCTTATTCATCTTCATTTCCTTTCCTTATTATGGTTTGGCTATCATCTACTTGCCCATACAGAATTTACTAAATATTTCATTTACTAAATCTTCACCTATAGATTCTCCTGTAATTCTTCCCAAAGCCTCATATGAGCTCATGAGATCAATAGAGTAGAAATCCTCAGGCATACCGTCTTCAATGCTTTTTTTAACCATTTTAAGGCTTTCTAAAGCCTCCTTTACGGCCTGTACCTGTCTTGCATTTGATAAATAAACTTCATCATTAAACTCTAGCTTTCCACTATAAAACATAGTTTCTATTTTTTGAACCAATTCATCGATTCCATATTTTTCTCTTGCCGATACCGATAAAACCTCACAAGGTAATCTTTCTTTCATTGTTTCTTCTGAAATTACTTGTCTTAAATCAGATTTATTAAGCAATACCAACACTTTTTTATCTAAAATAAGATCCATGATTTCTTCATCGTTTTCGTCAAGGTTTCTGGAACCATCGACTACATAAATAATAAGATCAGCAAGATCAGCATATTCTTTTGCCTTTTGTACTCCGATCCTTTCCACAACATCTTCGGTACTTCGAATTCCTGCTGTATCAACCATATTAAGGGTGACAGAACCTAGATTCATAGATTCTTCTAACACATCTCTTGTAGTACCAGCTACATCTGTCACAATTGCTCGATCCTCCCCAAGCAGTACATTTAAAATAGATGATTTCCCTGCATTGGGTTTCCCAACAATAACTGTCTTTACTCCTTCCTTCATAATTCTTCCGTCTTTTGAACTCTTTT
This sequence comes from Candidatus Merdenecus merdavium, assembly GCA_018715425.1. Taxonomy (GTDB): domain Bacteria; phylum Bacillota; class Clostridia; order Lachnospirales; family Lachnospiraceae; genus Merdenecus; species Merdenecus merdavium. Next base: position 15,315 of record DVLR01000378.1, on the reverse strand, counting down.
CCAACTTCTCTAATTTTTTAATCTGCTCTTCAACCACAAGGGTCAAGTCATCACTGTATCCATCTAAACTAATATGCTCTGGGTCATCTAAAGCGGATTCAATGTATGCAATTTGATAAATCAACATTTCTCTACACTTTTTTATGACTTCCAAAACGGATCCCTTTAACTGACTAATAGAACTTTTTAAGGCATATTCATTCTTAGATTGAATAACATCAATCACCGCCTCTGCCTGTGATAAATCAATACGCCCATTTAAAAACGCTCTCTTCGTAAATTCCCCTGGCTCGGCAATCCTTGCTCCATGTTTTAAAACCGTCTCTAAAACTCTCTTAACAACTAAAACACCACCATGACAATTGATTTCAATTGTATCCTCGGCAGTATAACTATGTGGCCCTTTCATGATTGAAACTAGCACTTCATCTATCATCTCTTCATCATCTACGATATATCCATAATGAATCGTATGAGACTTTTGACTAGATATTTTTTTATTCTTTTTCCCTTTAAAAATACGATCAATCACCAAAAATGCAGAGTCACCACTAATACGAACAATCCCTATCCCACTACTAGACACGGCTGTAGCAATAGCCGCAATTGTATCATCATTCATTTGTTTTTATCCTTTCTTACATTTTGTAGACTCTGAAGTTATGTATTTCATACAACCACAAAACACACAACTTCATGTTTCTAATATCCTGTATAAAAAATAGATACAAAAAAATGCCACTCTAGATCCAGTGGAGATTTCTCCACTGGCAGCTTTTATCCCGCTTTGACCTAGAATAGCATTTTAACTTTTTATTTTTTTAAGGTTACAACTACTTTACGATAAGGCTCATCACCCTCGCTATAAGTTGTAACGTATTTATCATTTTGTAAAGCCGAATGGATCAATCTTCTCTCATATGGATTCATAGGCTCTAGAGATACACTTTTTCTTGTCTTTTTAACTTTATATGCAATATTTCTAGCTAAATTTTCAAGAGTCTCTTTTCTACGATGTCTGTAGTTTTCCGTATCTAATTTTACACGAATATAATCTGGTTCACCTTTATTTACTACTAAACTTGTTAAGTACTGAAGTGAATCTAAAACCTGACCTCTTTTACCAATCAGAACTCCCATATTCTTACCCTTAAGAACAATGTCCATGTTTCGTTGTTCTTCCTGATATTCCACAATAACTTCTACTGGAATGTTCATTTTTTCGCAGACAGACTCAATAAAATCCATTGCTTTTTGACTGATATCTTTCTTCTTCGTTACTTTAATTACAGCCGGTTTACTACCAAATCCTAAAAACCCTGAACTACCTTCACTAATTACTTCATACTCAATTTGATCACTAGACGCTTCTAATTTAATTAGAGCCTTTGTAATCGCCTCATCAATAGTTTTTGCAGAAATCTCAATATAATCCATAGCGTATCCCCCTATTTCTTATTTTTTGTTTCTCTCATTGTATTGCCTAACCATATTCGCTTTTGATGCGATACTTCCCGGTTTTGCATTTTTATTATAATATTCTGTGGAATCTTTCATAGCCTTTTCCTTATCCTCTTTAGAAACTTCTTTCTTCTTAGGATTTTCAATATTACGTACATTCATTTTAGCTAAATTAGTTGTTTTTTGAGGAGGTAAACCTTGTTTTTCTCTCTTTTTATTGACCTTTTCAAGATTCTTTTTCATTAACTCATCTACATCAACCTTATCTAGATATTTGTTAATACTAAATTGTTGTACACTTCTAATGACTGCACCAGCAATCCAGTAAAGCCCCATACCTGCAGGTAATGTAATACAGAAAATAGAAGACATCAGAGGCATCATCACATTCATGGTCTTCATGGATGATTCCATGGCATTTGGCTCTTCATTATTAGTAGTAGGAGTCTTTGGCATTAATTTAGTATTTAACCACTGTGTTACCCCTGCTAAAATTGGAATTGCAACAGCTCCAATTACAATCAAAACAGCTCCAGACTCAATACCTTGTCTAAACATATTCCATGGTGTATCAGAAATGTTCATACCGAAAAAACTATTTAAGTTTGTTACTTTTTCTGCAGTAGAATTGACTAAATCTCCTACATTTAATTCCTGAATACTATCTCCAAAAGCCTTCCATGTATCAGGTTTAAACTTATACATAACATCTACGATAGAATTCTTTAATGTAAAATCCAATTTTCCCAATCCATTAGCCTTACCAAATTCTTCGATAAAACTTATGGCAGCTGCATTATCTGCAACTTTATCTACCAAAGGCATAAATGCATCTTTTACACCAGAAACATATGCTGGTACATTCCATATAACACGATAAAGAGCAAATAAAATTGGCATCTGTATCAACAATTGAAGACAACTTCCCGTTGGAGAAACACCGTATTTTGAATATACAGCCTTTGTTTCTTCATTCATCTTCATCATAGATTCATTATCTTTTTTATTTTTATACTTCTTTTGGATAGCCGCAATTTCTGGCTGCATTTTCGCATTAAGTTTTGAAAACTTCTGCTGTTTAATCTGTAACGGTAACATTAACATATAAACAATAATGGTGAATAGGATAATGGTTAATCCTATACTCGGAAAATGGAATACTTTATCTAAAAAATTAAAGATGGCATCCATAATCCAACCTAATATTTGTGCTACCTGTCCAATAATAGGTGTCGAATTCTGTGTCAAATACATGATCGGCAATTTTACATCCTCCTTATTTCCATATGAATTTATAATTCATACTTATCCATTCCTATTTTTCCCCCTTTATATATGAAAGGGAATTCCATTGGTTAAGGAACTGGATCATACCCGCCTTTAGAAAATGGGTTGCATCGCAATATCCGCCATATAGCTAGTCCTAATCCTTTTATGGCACCATATTTCGTAATCGCCTCTAAACCATATGTAGAGCATGTGGGATAATAAGGGCACTTCGTGCTCTTCATAGGCGATATATATTTTTTATATAATCTAATCAAATAGAGTAATATATCTTTCATACTTTATCATTTCTTTTCTTCCCCTTCATTTTTGGGAGTTGAATGAACAATATTGTGTAATTTACCTAAGTGCTTAAAAGCACTTTCTATTTCAATGTAGGATTTTCCTTTTGCAGTAACTCGTGCAATGACTACAATATCTATACCTTTTACAAAACTTGACTCATTAAGACGATAACTCTCTCTAAGAAGTCTTGTAATCCTATGACGAATTACGCTATTTCCTACTTTTTTACTAACCGATATACCTAATCGATTATTAGTCATTCCATTTTTTCTTACATACATGACCAAAAGACGATTAGCATAAGATTCTCCCTGTTTATATACTATTTGAAAATCTTTATTTTTCTTCAATGATTCCGAAAAATTCATAGCCACATCCTTACTTTTCCCTATAACCTACGTAAAAGGAATATTTTCATTTTCCCCATGGAATGTGAAAAACTTTTTTAATTTATAGGGAAAAAAAGGCCACATACCTGCGGCCTAAGCTGATAATTTCTTTCTTCCTTTAGCTCTTCTTGACGCTAAAACTTTTCTTCCACCTGCGCTACTCATTCTAGCTCTGAAACCATGCACTTTTGATCTAGATCTCTTTTTAGGTTGAAATGTCATCTTCATAATATAAGGCACCTCCTTTTTCGAAACCAAATAACTATATATATGGAAACATCTTTTTAGCATTTTAAAACATCATTACAATTATATTCATAAAACATGTGTTAGTCAAGGGATTCCTTATTTTTTTTATAAACAATCCTAAATTACTCTTCCTTCTATCTTTAAATGCTGTGAAATTTTATAGATCCAAGTTTCCATTTAGATTTTTTTTATTTTATCAACAACAAGATCTAGATATAATTCCAACAAGTATGAATAGATCTTGTGGTTAAATATAAAAATCAAGAAAAACATCGTAAATAGTAGCTTTTTTAGATCTTACCTTCTCACGTAAATAAAGATATCCACTTTTTATTTTTTTGTTTTACATCGAGTTATCCACAACTTGGGGATAACTTGGGGATAACTTTCGTCCATAATGTGTATTACTTGTCCACAATCCCTTTAAAGTGTGATTCTAACTGCCTTCATAATGTGTATGAAGTTATCCCTATTTCCACAAAGAATATATGTTCATGGGGATTTCTCTGTGTATTTTATGTGGAAAGACCGGGACAACTTTTAAGCTCTTCCTATTTTTCGTATTGATAAATTGTACATTTTAGTATAATATAGAGTAGAGATAATATCTTAGTTTAAGAAATGATTGATTGCATAAGGGGTTCAATCATTTCTTGTTGTGCACATACTACGTAAGGAGATTTATATTAATGAACATCATAAATGAAAAATGGAAAGAAATTTTAGATACCGTAAAGAAAGAACACGAGTTGTCTGATGTTTCTTTTAAAACATGGCTCTTGCCCCTTACAATTCATAGTGTAGAGAATAATGTCGCTTATATTTTAGTTCCATCTGATCAACAAATGGGACTTAATTATATTAGTAAGAAATATACACTACCAATTCAAGTCGCAATAGCTGAAGTTACTGGGTTAGATTGTGAAATAGAATTTATTTTACCCGAACAAGCAAAGGAAAAAGAAGTAAAGCAGGTAAATCTTACACCAACCAGCTTAAATTTAAATGAAAACTTAGAAAAAGCCAATTTAAATCCAAAGTATACCTTTGATACTTTTGTGGTGGGTGGAAATAATAATTTTGCTCATGCAGCCTCATTAGCAGTAGCAGAAACTCCGGGCGAAATGTACAATCCTTTATTCTTATATGGAGGTGTTGGACTTGGTAAAACTCACTTGATGCATTCCATTGCTCATTTTATTTTAGAAAAAAATCCAGGAACAAAGGTATTATATGTTACTAGCGAATACTTTACAAACGAACTAATCGAAGCAATTCGTAATGGAAATAACACAGCTATGAGTAAATTTAGAGAGAAGTATAGAAATATTGATGTACTTCTTATTGATGATGTTCAATTTATTATAGGTAAAGAAAGTACCCAAGAGGAATTCTTCCATACTTTTAACGATCTTCACGGTGCAAAAAAACAAATTATTATCTCCAGTGATAAGCCACCAAAAGACATGGAAACATTAGAAGCCAGACTAAGATCTCGTTTCGAATGGGGACTTATCGCCGATATCTCCTCACCGGATTACGAAACAAGAATGGCAATTTTAAGAAAAAAGGAAGAACTTGATGGCTATAATATTGATGATGAGGTCATTAAATATATTGCTACAAATATAAAATCAAATATTAGAGAACTTGAAGGTGCATTAAATAAATTAATTGCCTATTCTAACTTAGAACAACGTGAGATTAATGTTGCTCTTGCAGAAACGGCTTTAAAAGATATTATATCGCCAGATGAAAAAAGAGAGGTGACTCCTGAACTAATAATTCAAGTAGTTGCAGAACACTTTCATATTTCCTCCGCGGATATAGCAGGAAATAAAAGAAATGCAGAAATCGTTTTTCCTAGACAAATAGCCATGTATCTTTGTAGAGATATGACAGATGCCCCACTAAAAACCATTGGTAATCTACTTGGTAAAAGAGATCATACCACTATTATTCATGGAGCCGATAAGATATCTAATGAAGTTCAAAAATCGGAAGCAACTAGGAATACTATAGATACCATAAGAAAGAAAATTAACCCAAACCAATAAGATAAATATACACATCATCCTTTTGATACGAGAAAGTTATTCACATTTTATGTTGATAACGCTCTTTAAATGTGTGTATAGTTTATAACTTCAAGGGCAAATGTTAATAACTTTTCATTTATCCCATATGGAAAGAGGACTTTTTCACATACTTGTCCTGTTTGCTTCTCCTAGTGTTTTATGGGCTTTAAAGGTTTATGAACAAACTCACATCCCCTATGAAGGTTACTACGGATTTTCTTTCTATTTATTTAAATGCAAAACCGAAAGGAGTTATTCACAGTATGAAATTAATATTTTCAAAATCCAATTTATTAAAAGGTGTTAACATTGTTTTAAAGGCTGTTCCATCTAAAACAACCATGTCTATATTAGAATGTATTTTAATTGATGCTTCCACTAATGAAATTAAGTTCACGTCAAATGATATGGAATTAGGAATAGAAACAAAGGTAGAAGGACAGGTCATTGAAAAAGGAATTATTGCCTTAGATGCTAAGTTTTTTTCTGAAATCGTTAGAAAACTTCCGGATAGTGATGTTACCATAGAAACAGATCAGAATTTAAATACCATTATTACTTGTGAAAAAGCAAAATTTAATATATCAGGTAAATCAGGTGAAGATTTTTCTTACCTCCCTTATATTGAAAAAAATGATTTTATTTCATTATCTCAATTTAATTTAAAAGAAATTATTAGACAGACAATCTTTTCTATAGCAGATAATGAAAATAATAAAATGATGACAGGAGAATTATTTGAAATAAATAATGACGAACTAAAGGTTGTTTCTCTTGATGGACATAGAATTTCCATTCGTAAGTTAGAATTAAAAGAAAACTATGGATCTAGAAAAGTGGTTGTTCCAGGTAAAACATTAATAGAGATTAGCAAAATTTTATCTGGTGAAGTAAACGATGAAGTGAAGATATTTTTCACTAATAATCATATTGTCTTTGAATTTGATCAAACAGTTGTAGTTTCTCGTCTTATTGAAGGAGAGTATTTTAGAATTGATCAAATGCTTTCAAATGATTATGAAACAAAGGTAAAAATAAATAAAAAAGAATTTTTAAATTGTATTGATAGAGCAACTCTTTTAGTAAAAGAAGGTGATAAAAAACCGATTATTATGCAAATAGAGGATGGCTCTATGGAGCTGAAAATAAAATCTCAAATAGGATCCATGAACGAAGAAATTGCTATTACAAAAGAAGGAAAGGATATTTTAATTGGTTTCAATCCTAAATTTTTAATTGATTCTCTTCGTGTCATTGATGATGAAGAAATATCCATATATCTGGTGAATCCAAAAGCACCATGTTTTATAAGAGATGATCATGATAGATATACTTATTTAATTCTACCTATTAATTTTAATACTGCAAGTTAGAAGATGGAGGTCTTATGGAAATTATTCATTTAAGAGAAGAATTTATTAAATTAGGTCAAGCTTTAAAAGCTTGTGGATTGGTAGATTCAGGAACGTTTGCAAAAGAAGTCATTCAAGATGGATTAGTAAAAGTCAATGGAGAAATAGAGACTCGAAGAGGTAGAAAGCTCTATGAAAATGATGAGGTCCAATTTGATGGAAATACAATACAGATTAAGAAATAATAAATGGTGCAAGTATGAATATAGAATCCATTGAGCTGAATAATTTCAGAAATTATAGTACTTTACATGTAGAATTTGAAAATGGAACCAATATCTTTTATGGAGACAATGCCCAAGGAAAAACCAATATTCTGGAAGCTATTTATCTTTGTGGAACCACAAAATCCCATAAGGGAAGCAAAGACCGTGAGATGATTCGGTTTGAACAAGATGAAGCTCATATTCGGATGATGATCAAACGAACACAAATGTCTTATAGAATTGATATGCATATTAAGAAGAATAAAAGTAAAGGCATTGCTATTAATGGTATTCCTATAAAAAAAGCAAGTGAACTTTTTGGAATAATCAATATTGTATTTTTTTCACCTGAAGATTTAAATATTATAAAAAATGGTCCATCGGAAAGAAGAAGATTTATTGATGCAGAGTTATGTCAACTAAATAAAATCTATCTCTCTGATCTGATCAACTATAACAAGGTTGTTCATCAAAGAAATAAGCTTCTTAAGGAGATGAGCTTTCATCCCGAGTATCAAGATACTTTAGAGATATGGGATGAGCAGATGGTAAGGTATGGATCATCTATTATAAAAATGAGAAGAACATTTATTGAGGAATTAAATGAGATTATTTTTCATATCCACAAGAAGTTATCTGGAGATAAAGAAGAGATTTTATTGGAATATGAACCAAATGTGACAGAAGAGAAAATTGCCGAAGAATTATCAAGAAATAAAGAAAAAGATATTAAATTTAAAACAACTTCAGTAGGACCTCACAGAGATGATCTATGTTTTAACATAAAGGGGATTGATATTAGAAAATATGGTTCTCAAGGACAGCAAAGAACGGCAGCTTTATCCCTAAAGTTAGCAGAGATAGAGCTTGTTAAACAAGCAACCAAGGAAACACCAGTTTTATTATTAGATGATGTTTTGTCTGAATTAGATAGTAATAGGCAAAACTATTTACTAGAGAGTATTCATAATATTCAGACTATGATTACTTGTACTGGATTAGATGATTTTATCATTCATCATTTTACTATAGATAAAGTGTTTCATGTAGTGGAAGGAGCAGTATATAATGGCGAGTACCCTGGAAGTAGCTTAAGGTAAGAGGTTTAAAATCCCTCTTTTGTATTTTGGGGATGAAAGTAATGGAAGTTCCCTTTTTTATATGAGAGGGGAATATTAGGAGGAAATAAATGAGTTCAGATTACGGTGCAGATCAGATACAAATATTAGAAGGATTAGAAGCGGTAAGAAAGAGACCAGGGATGTACATTGGTAGTACATCATCTAGAGGACTTCACCATTTGGTATATGAAATCGTGGACAATGCTATTGATGAAGCATTGGCAGGATTTTGTGATACCATCCAAATAAGTATTAACCAAGATAATTCTATTACGGTTATTGATAATGGAAGGGGAATTCCAGTTGGTATCAATCATAAAGCAGGAATCCCAGCTGTTGAAGTTGTATTTACCATACTCCATGCTGGTGGTAAATTTGGCGGTGGTGGATATAAAGTATCCGGTGGATTACACGGAGTTGGAGCTTCTGTAGTCAATGCCTTATCTAATTGGTTAGAAGTTACCATTTATAGTGAAGGTAAAGTTTATCGCCAAAGATATGAAAAAGGTCATACCATTTATAAATTAAAAGTCATTGGAGAATGCAGTTTAGATAAGACAGGAACTGAAGTAACATTCCTTCCTGATGAAACCATCTTTGATGAAACCATCTTTGATTACGATATTTTAAAACAGAGATTCCGGGAAATGGCGTTTTTAACCAAAAATGTCAAGATTATGTTAATGGATAAGAGGGAAACTCCTTTTGTAGAAAAAACATTCCACTATGAAGGTGGTATTAAAGAGTTTGTTACGTATTTAAACCGAAGCAAAACGCCATTGTACGAGGATGTTATTTACTGCGAAGGGATGAAGGATGATATTTACGTTGAGGTAGCTATTCAACACAATGATTCTTATAACGAAGGATGTTATAGCTTCGTCAATAATATAACCACACCGGAAGGTGGAACCCATCTTGCAGGATTTAAAAATGCTTTAACAAAAACCTTTAATGATTATGGAAGGAAAAATAAGCTTCTGAAGGACAATGAATCAAACCTTTCTGGAGAAGATATCAGGGAGGGAATTACTGCAATTATCAGTATTAAAATAACAGATCCTCAGTTTGAGGGGCAGACGAAGCAAAAATTAGGTAATAGTGAAGCTAGAGGTGCAGTGGATAACATTGTAAGTGAGCAACTCATGATTTTTCTAGAGCAGAATCCATCTGTGGCAAAAATGGTAATAGAAAAATCTATTATGGCTCAAAGGGCAAGAGATGCAGCAAGGAAAGCCAGAGATTTAACAAGGAGAAAGTCGGCTTTAGAAGGTATGGCACTTCCAGGTAAATTAGCAGATTGTTCTGATAAAGATCCTAGAAACTGTGAGATCTATATTGTAGAGGGTGACTCTGCTGGTGGATCCGCTAAGACGGCTCGTACTAGAGATACTCAAGCAATCTTACCTCTTCGTGGTAAAATATTAAACGTTGAAAAGGCGAGACTTGATAAGATTTACGCAAATGCAGAGATTAAAGCCATGATCACAGCTTTTGGTACAGGAATTCATGATGATTTTGATATTACTAAATTAAGATACCATAAAATTATCCTTATGACGGATGCCGATGTAGATGGTGCTCATATCAGTACTTTATTATTAACCTTTTTATATCGTTTTATGCCTGATTTAATCAGGGGAGGTCACGTATATTTAGCTCAGCCTCCACTATTTAAAGTAGAGAAGAACAAAAAAGTATGGTATGCATATGATTCAGAAGAATTAAATCGTATCCTCGAAGAAATCGGAAGAGATGGAAATAATAAGATACAGCGTTACAAAGGTCTTGGAGAGATGGATGCAGAACAATTATGGGAAACCACCATGAACCCAGAAAGCCGGATTTTGCTTCGTGTAACCATGGATGAAGAGACTTCTTCAGAAGTAGATCTTACGTTTACTACTCTTATGGGAGATAAAGTAGAGCCGAGAAGGGAATTTATAGAGACGAACGCTAAATATGCAACTAATATAGATATATAGATTTTGGAGGATATAAAAAATGGAAGATAATATTTTTGATAAGGTCCATGACATTGATCTGAAAAAGACAATGGAACAATCCTACATTGAGTATGCCATGAGTGTTATTGCTTCTCGTGCTTTACCAGATGTAAGAGATGGTCTTAAGCCAGTTCAAAGAAGAATTTTATTTTCAATGATAGAGCTTAATAATGGGCCAGACAAACCGCATAGAAAATGTGCTCGTATCGTCGGCGATACTATGGGTAAATATCACCCTCATGGTGATAGTTCCATTTATGGTGCACTGGTTAATTTAGCGCAGGATTGGTCCACTAGATATCCTTTAGTAGATGGTCATGGGAACTTTGGTTCTGTAGATGGCGATGGAGCTGCAGCCATGCGTTATACAGAAGCAAGGTTAAGTAAAATTTCTATGGAGATGTTGGCGGACATTAATAAAAATACAGTAGATTTTGCTCCTAACTTTGATGAAACAGAAAAAGAACCTGTCATTCTGCCATCTAGGTATCCCAACCTCCTTGTGAATGGTACATCAGGAATTGCTGTAGGTATGGCTACCAATATACCTCCACATAATCTAAGAGAAATTATAAATGCCGTAGTAAAAATTATAGATAATATTATTTTAGAAGATAGAGAAACAGAGATTGAAGAGTTGCTTAGGGTGATCACAGGTCCTGACTTTCCTACTGGAGGTCAAATTTTAGGTACAAGAGCCATCGAAGAAGCATATCGCACAGGTAGAGGTAAAATAAGAGTCCGTGGTGTTACGGATATAGAAACCATGCCTAATGGTAAGAGTAGAATTATCATTACGGAATTACCATATATGGTAAATAAAGCAAGACTAATTGAAAAAATAGCAGAGCTAGTTAGAGATAAAAAAATTGATGGAATCACGGACTTGCGAGATGAGTCTGACAGATCTGGTATGCGTATCTGTGTTGAACTAAGAAGAGATGCTAATGCCAATGTTATTTTAAATTTATTATATAAGCATACTCAATTACAAGATACTTTTGGTGTGATTATGTTAGCACTAGTTAATAATGAACCACGTGTTATGAATATTCATGAGATGTTGTCCCAATATTTAGCGCATCAAGAGGAAGTTGTTACAAGAAGAACTCAATATGAATTAAATAAAGCAGAAGAGCGGGCACATATTTTAGAAGGTTTATTAAAAGCTCTTGATCATATTGATGAGGTTATTAGGATTATCCGGGCTTCTAAGAATACTCAGATAGCAAAAGAAGGATTGATTGAACGTTTTAACTTAACAGATGTTCAAGCTCAAGCTATTGTAGATATGAGACTTCGTGCTTTAACAGGTTTGGAAAGAGAAAAACTTGAAACAGAGTACCGTGAGTTAATGGAAAAAATTAAGTATTTGAAATCTATTTTATCCGATAGAAAATTACTTCTAGGTGTTATAAAAGAGGAAATTTTAATAATAAAAGAAAAATATGGCGATGAAAGGAGAACTTCTATAGGATATGATGAATATGATCTTTCCATGGAAGATTTGATTCCAGTAGAAAATACGGTCATTGCTATGACAAAATTAGGTTATATTAAGCGTATGACCATTGATAATTTTAAGAGTCAAAACAGAGGTGGTAAAGGAATTAAAGGAATGCAGACCATAGAAGATGATTATATTGAGGATCTTCTTATTACTACCACCCACCATTATCTCATGTTCTTTACTAGTACAGGTAGGGTCTATCGTCTAAAGGCTTATGAAATTCCAGAAGCCAGTCGTACTGCTAGGGGAACTGCAATTATCAACCTTCTACAATTAATGCCAGAAGAAAATATTACAGCTATTATCCCAATGAAGGAGTATAAAGAAGGCAAATATTTGTTTATGGCTACAAAAAATGGTATCGTTAAGAAGACCCCAATTACTGATTATGCTAACGTTCGTAAAACAGGGTTAGCAGCCATAGGACTTCGTGAAGACGATGAGTTGATAGAAGTTAAAGTTACAAATAAGAAGAAAGACATCGTCCTTGTTACAAAACATGGTATGTGTATTCGATTCAACGAAAATGATGTTAGATCCACTGGTAGAACTTCTATGGGAGTTATTGGAATGAACCTGTCTCCAGGGGATGAAGTCATAGGTATGCAGTTGAATACACAAGGAAACTATCTATTATTTATTTCCGAATATGGAATGGGTAAACGTACAGCTATGTCAGAATTTTCAGCACAAAACCGTGGTGGTAAAGGTGTTAAGTGTTATAAAATCACAGAGAAAACCGGTAATGTTGTTGGTGTAAAGGCAGTAAATAATGAGAATGAAATTATGATTATTACTACAGAAGGAATCATCATTCGTACAGGCTGTATAGATATTTCAGTTTTAGGAAGAATTACTTCTGGAGTAAAACTAATTAATATTGATACAGAAAGTGATATTAAGGTTGCAAGTATTGCAAAAGTAAGAGAAAGTTCTAATGTATCAGAAGAAGATACATTAAAACAGTTGGAAGAAGAACTGGAAGATCATGATCAAATTATAGAATAAGGTTATAAGTTTTTAAAGTAAAATAGATAAGAGGAGAACCAGAGAAGATAACAATACATTTTCTCTGGTTTTTTATATAAGATAATTAAAGTTTTTTCGGTTATACTAATTTCTTAATAAATATCATAAGCATAACAAAATTATTCTATCACCAGAATTCCTCAATGATTAATGAAATCTAAAAATGAAGGAGTGTATAAAGATTATAGATATGAAAGGATCATGGATAAAAATGATATTAATCATATTTTACTCAAAGAATATTTGAAATAAATATTATCAAAGGACAATATGTGTGATAAAATGTCTATAGCAGAAAGACTTGAAATGCCATGGGTGTTTCCTGTTCTTTACATATAAGCACTAGAAGTCTTTGGAGGAACCAAATGAATATACGCAGGATCATCGCTGTATGGAGCGGTAAAATAACAAAAGTGATATGTAAAATAACTGGAAAGAAAGGAGAAACTCTTCCTGGTCAAATAGCACTTAAAATATATCCTAATATCTTAAAGGATTTATCAAAACAGGTAAGGGAAGAAATCTTTGTAGTTTGTGGTACCAATGGGAAGACTACTACGAATAACTTACTGGCTGACACATTCATAGCACAAAATAAAAAAGTAATCTGTAATAGAAGTGGATCTAATATGTTAAATGGAGTAGTATCTGCATTTGTCACTCAGGCATCTTGGTCTGGAAGTGTAAAAAGCGATTATGCATGTATCGAAATTGATGAAGCATCTACAGTGAAGGTATTTCCTCATATTGAGCCAGATTATATGATCATTACAAATTTATTTAGAGATCAACTAGATCGTTACGGCGAAATTGATACCACCATGAAACTCCTTCAACAGGCTATTGAAATGAGACCTGATGTTAAATTAATCATTAATGGAGATGACTCTTTAATAACGTCATTAGCCATGAAATCCAAAAGAAAAACCATTTATTTTGGTGTAAGTGAGCCTGTTAATACTGAGGTATCATCTGCAGAAATAAGGGAGGGAAATTTTTGTCCCTTCTGTGGAAATAAACTTACTTATGACTTTTATCACTATAGCCAGTTAGGTAATTATCACTGTGATCATTGTGATTTTAAAAGACCTATGATGACCTATGATGGAAATAAGGTTCAGCTTAAAAATGGAATTTCATTTGATGTTGAAGGGCGTACCATAAAAACAAATTATAGAGGGTTCTATAATATCTATAATATTTTAGCTGTCTATAGTGCTGGTAAGGCTGCAGGGTTTGAGTTAGAATATTTCGATAAAATATTAAAGGATTACCATCCTCAAAATGGAAGAAATGAAGAGTTTATGATCCATGGATGTAGGATTATTTTAAACTTAGCTAAGAATCCAGCTGGTTTTAATCAGAATATAAAAGCTGTATTGGAAGACGATAAACCGAAGGATATTATTTTAGTTATTAATGATCATGCACAAGATGGGAGAGATATTTCATGGTTATGGGATGTGGATTTTGATTCATTCAGTGACGAAAGTATTAAGTCTATCACTGTCAGTGGAATTAGAAGGTTAGATATGTTGATTAGGCTTAAATATGTAGATATTAAAGCCTATCAGGAAAAAGAAGTTGAAACTGCTATAAGAAACGTCATTGATTCTGGAGTAAACAATCTCTATTTACTAGTGAATTATACAGCTCTTTTTGATACACAAAATATCTTAAATAAAATAGAAAAGGAGAGTAAGTAAAATGAAGATTACTATTGGACATTTATATCCTGATCTATTAAATTTATATGGTGACAGAGGAAATATCCTCTGTATGTCAAAACGTCTTAACTGGCGTGGCATTGATTCAGAGGTCATCGAATACCATTTAGAAGATGAGATAGATTTTTCTAAATTAGATATTATTTTATTAGGAGGCGGATCAGACAGAGAACAGCAGATTGTCTGTCATAGACTTCAGAAAATAAAAGAAGAATTTAAAGCCTATGTAGAACGTGGTGGAGTAGTTTTAGCAGTATGTGGTGGATACCAGTTATTGGGAAATTACTATCAAATTGGAGAAGAAAAGATTCAAGGTCTTGGCATTATAGATATGTATACCCAGCAGGAAAAGAAAAGACTCATCGGTAATATTGTCATTGATTGTGAATTATTTGATTTACCATTAGTGGGTTTTGAAAATCATGGTGGACGAACTTACTTGGGAAACAATAAACCTCTAGGTAAAGTTCTGTATGGAAAAGGAAATAATGATCATGATCAAGTAGAAGGTGTACTTTATAAAAATGTAATAGGAACTTATTTACATGGACCATT
>DVLR01000039.1 GCA_018715425.1 Candidatus Merdenecus merdavium | reverse complement strand
GTATAAGGCTTACAGGACTTATTGACTTTTAGGTTAGAATTTTAAAGCGACTATATAGCCTAGAAGCTTGTAAATCTAGGAACCTTGAAATCATTATTACAAAAAATATAAGTAGATTTGGCAGAGATACTGTAGAAGTATTGGAGGCCCTCCACCAATTGAGACTACTTGGAATTAGAGTTATATTTGAACAAGAAAATCTAGATACAGCAGATACAGATAATGATTTAATGATTTCAATAATTGAATCTATAGCCCAGGAAGAAAATGAATCAAGAAATGATAATATAAAATGGGGCATCAAACAAAAAGCAGCCCAAGGAACCTCAAAGCTTTATAATAGAAAATGTTATGGTTACGAGAATGATACAATGGCGAATTAATTATAAATGAAGAAGAAGCCAAGAATGTTAAATTGATATTTAATTTGTACTTGCAGGGGAGCAGCATTGTAGGAATAATGAAAGAATTAGGAAATCGAGGAATCAAAACACCGACAGGGAAATATACCTGGAGCAAAAGAACAATTGATGTAATGCTAAGTAATGAGAAATATATAGGTGTGGTAAGGCTATTAGATAAAGGGGATCATGAGGTACACTATGTATCTGAAAATAACCATCCTCCTATTATTTCTAAAGAAAGATTTAAAGCAGTACAGTCGGAAAAGGTTAACAGGAGTAATGTTGTACAAGGTAAAGAAGGTAACCAAAGAAAGCGTAGTAGATATAGCTCTAAGAAGTAAAATAATCAATTTGGTTTTATGAGGGGGAGTTGTATTGAAAAAAGTAAAACATAATAAGAAAACCCGAAAAAGTTATTTCATTAAGATTTTGACTTTATTGGTCGTTTTTGGAACTATAATAGTTTATGGCAACTTTACAATTGGCACCACTCGTTACAAAATAACTTCGAATCGTTTGCCAGTTACATTTAAAGAATATAAGATTGCACAGATTTCGGATTTGCACAATTCAGAATTTGGCCAAGGCAATTCTAAAATAATAAATATTTTGAAAAAGGAAAACCCCAATATAATTGTTATTACTGGTGATTTAGTAGATTCAAGCAATACGGATATAGATATTGCAATTAAGTTTATCCAACAAGCTGCAAAAATTGCTCCCTGTTATTATGTGACAGGAAATCATGAAGCATGGATTGGAGATTTATACGATGAACTGGAGGAACAGTTGGTCGATGCAGATGTCACTGTACTACATGATGAGATGATTACATTATCAAATGGCAAAGATAGTATTCAACTAGTTGGTTTGGATGATCCTGATTTTACAGATCGGGCTACTTATGTTCAAGAAAATATTTTAGATGCTAAACTTCATAATATAGGTTTGGAAGAAGGTTTTAAACTTTTATTGTCGCACAGACCAGAAGCCTATGAAGTATATGTTACACACGACATTGATTTAGTACTTAGTGGTCATGCCCATGGAGGTCAATTTAGGATTCCTTTTATTGGGGGAGTTATTGCACCTAATCAAGGTTTTTTTCCAAAATATGATGCAGGTGAGTATAATGAAGGAAATACTACCATGGTTGTCAGTCGGGGTATTGGAAACAGCATAATACCGATAAGGATTAATAACAGACCAGAAGTTATTATTGTTCAATTATATTCTCAATAACCAGTTCTGTTTGCAAAA
Source organism: Candidatus Merdenecus merdavium (assembly GCA_018715425.1). Lineage (GTDB taxonomy): Bacteria > Bacillota > Clostridia > Lachnospirales > Lachnospiraceae > Merdenecus > Merdenecus merdavium. The sequence continues at coordinate 4,666 of DVLR01000039.1, read as the reverse complement.
TTTTCAGGATATAAAAGAAAAATAGCCTAATTGGAAATAGCTTTTACAGTAAAGAAGATAGATGTAAATGCCTATAAACACAGAGACTTGATTGGTTTTTTCCAAAATCAGAAATAGCCTAAGTACATCACGTTGAGACGGTAGTATTGATGTCAAGATTAAAGAAGTAAGAACTTAGAAACATAAAAACATGTCTATTTGAATGGGAATATGAGTAGCTTATATGATATTATTGTTCATATAAAATCGGAGGTATCTATATGGAAAGTGTAAATATATGCCCATATTTTGGAACAAGAATGAAATTAGGAGTTATACATGGAGATAGATATCGTCTCAAATGGATTCCGAACCAAGAAAATAGAGGACTAATGCTACAATGGTTTTCAAAAGGCATTAAATTTGGACATAGTATAGAATCCTCTTATTGTGAAGAATGCAGAAAGATTGTTATTGATGTTGAAAGTAAGAGTAATTAAGTAAATAAACTTAAGACTGATTTTACATTTGACAAATTATGTTGATATATTCCCACAAACTACAGTCAATCTTGGATATCTTCCCTCAGAGAAAATAATATTCAGGTTACTAATATTTGATTTCTATCCCTTCATCTCAAAACATTTGGAGTGTACAGTATTGCTACAAAGAAATGTTCTATAGAGGTTCTCAAATCTAAATACTTTTCCCAGCAGGTCGTACTTATAGGAGAAAGAGAAAACTTAAAAAAGTACTGAAAAACCACATTACCGTTTCGATGATAATTGAATTGGGTGTGGGGAGACAATCGAACAAAAAGGCGTTCAAACAAAGTGAACGTCTTTTTGTTTGTCCAGCAACGGCACATTCTAAAGAGTGAAAATCCCAAACGTGACATAATAGTGGCAGGGACAACGCTTAAATCCCTTTTATATTAAATAACGCATATAGAAGACAAATACATGTTAAAATAAGGAATAATATCATAAGGAGACAACAAATAAATGACATACGCATTAGAAATAAAAGATTTGAAAAAAGTATATGCGACTGGTGTTGAAGCACTTCGAGGGATTGATTTGGCTGTAGAAGAAGGCGACTTCTACGCTTTACTGGGGCCTAACGGTGCTGGCAAATCAACCACTATTGGCATCATTACATCACTTGTCAACAAGACATCAGGGCAAGTAAAAGTTTTTGATTATGACCTGGATACTGATTTAGAGCGGGCAAAGCAGCAAATCGGTTTGGTACCTCAGGAGTTTAACTTCAACCCCTTTGAGACGGTTCAACAAATTGTAGTTAATCAGGCAGGTTATTACGGTGTTTCACGTAAGGAGGCACTTAAGCGGAGTGAGAAGTATCTCAAGCAATCGAGTTTATGGGAGAAGCGACACGTTCGTGCCCGTATGCTATCAGGTGGAATGAAGCGTCGTTTAATGATCACTCGAGCGCTGATGCATGAACCGCGATTACTGATCTTAGATGAGCCGACTGCGGGTGTGGACATCGAATTAAGACGTGAAATGTGGGTATTTTTAAAAGAATTGAATAAAAGTGGGACAACGATTATTTTAACCACTCACTACTTAGAAGAAGCTGAAATGCTTTGTCGAAATATTGGGATTATTCAATCGGGTGCATTGATTGAAAATACAAGTATGAAATCACTTCTTTCTAAGTTACAGTATGAAACGTTTATTTTCGATTTGGATGCCTATAACTATAAACCTGAAATCAAGGGCTATAGCTATGAATTTGAGGATGACCTGACGCTGACAGTAGAGGTTGAACGCAATCAAGGAGTCAATGACATCTTTAATCAACTAAGTAATCAAGGGATTAAAGTCTTATCGATGCGGAATAAATCAAACCGCTTAGAAGAACTATTTTTGAAAATCACAGAAGAAAAGCACCAATTGGAGGAAAGAAATGTTTAGTCTTTATTTTACAGCTCTAAAAAGTTTAGCGATCAAGGAAACAAACCGTTACCTGCGTATCTGGGTACAGACCTTGGTACCACCTGTTATCACCACATCATTGTATTTCGTTATTTTTGGAAAAATGATCGGTGGACGCATAGGCGATATGGGGGGATTCTCTTATATGGAGTTTATTGTACCAGGGTTAATCATGATGTCAGCTATCACGAGTTCTTACTCAAATGTTTCTTCATCATTTTTCTCACAAAAATTCCAAAAAAATATTGAGGAATTATTAGTAGCACCAGTGCCGACGCATGTGATTATTTGGGGATTTGTCCTAGGAGGATTGGGAAGAAGTCTGCTGGTGGGTACACTGGTAACCATTATTTCGTTATTATTTGTTCCATTGAATGTTTTCTCTTGGTTAATTGTTATTCTGACATTATTAATGACGGCTATTCTTTTCTCTCTAGCTGGGCTAATAAATGGCGTTTTTGCACAGTCATATGATGATGTGTCGATTGTACCGACCTTTGTATTACAACCATTAACTTATCTAGGTGGTGTATTTTATGCCATTTCGATGTTACCGCCATTCTGGCAAACCGTATCAAAAGTAAACCCGATTGTTTATATGATTTCTGCTTTCCGTTATGGGTTCTTGGGGACGACTGATGTGCCGATTATGGTTTCGCTTATGATTCTGGTTCTGTTTATTATTATTGTCTATTCGGTGTGTTACTATCTGATTAATACAGGAAAAGGGATAAGAAGTTAGAGAGGTGGGAGAGCCAATGGCACTATTATTCTTCAGAGATATTGATGCAAACAATGAGGCCGCTGTTAGAGCCATAAGTTTAAAAAACGGCTAAGAAGGATTTATTGAAACGGTGGCTGAATGTTTAGAGGAAGCTGCACGCTATCCAGAATGGCACCCAGTAGCTATCTATCACGAAGAAGAATTAATTGGATTTGCTATGTATGGGTCTTTTGGCGTCAATAAGGATACTTGTATTTATTGCAGAAAATGGGTTAGGTGCATATGATACTGTTGAAGAAGATGGCAGTATTCATGATGATTATCGAATTACTTATTTGTCCCAACATTTAGAACAAATGGCTGAAGCAATTGAAGATGGTGTTTCTTTATTAGGCTATACGATGTGGGGAATTATCGATATTGTCAGCTGCGGTACAATCGAAATGTCTAAACGATATGGCGTAATATACGTAGATATTGACGATACAGGTAAAGGCAGTTATGAACGTAAGAAGAAAGATTCATTTACTTGGTATCAACGAGTTATTGAAACCAATGGAATGGAGCTATAGTAAATTAGGTTGAAATGAGAAAAAGAACAAGTTAGTCTAATTGGCTAATCTGTTCTTTTTTTGCTTTCAATTTCTAGTGCTTCAAGCTTTAAAAACATCGTGAAGGTGTCACTATTTTTAAAAGTGCAAGCTTCAAACAGTAAAATACATCTGAAGCTTGCACATTTTATTAGATAGAAGGAGTTGTTTATGGAAAGCATTTCTATTCAGCATGGCTATAAGGAAATCCTCTTCGACTAAACTAGTGGATTATAAGTTCTGCTTTCTACATCCATCTGTTAGTCCTACCTTGCTGAAAAAGAGAATTTTGTCACAGTAGAAACTTCGCTATGATAGTCTTTTGAAAAAAATGGAATAGAGGATATTCAATAGATACATAATCGATGTCGAACTTGTAAAAGAACTGATTTTTGAATAGAGTTTTTCTTTTGTTGTGATAAGAAGATAGGTATCAGTGGAACAATTTGATTCACTGATACTCTAAAGTAAACTAATTGCACTTGCATATTGAACGTTCGAAAGAAATTCCTTTTGTAAGTGGCATTACTGCCAATTACATTATTTCTAAACTTGAGCGAATTCATCGCTTGTCATTTAAGAGGTGAGCGCTCTCTTATGTATGCTTTGTTTATTCTTCCATAAACACCCAGTTATTCATCACAAAAAACTTGTGTGATACAATATAAATGCTAGATTTTCTGACTTTATATGTAAAAATCGGAGTGAGGGAATAGCAACTTTTTACAATGGGGGCATACCTTTGAAAATCAAATGGAAGAAAAAAGCATTTTTTATATATGGCACTATATTACTCTGCATAGTGACATCTATGTGGTTTGTACAAAATAACTTCTATCTATATGAACAATCGATAGCAGAAGTCGTAGAAGCAACACTGACCGTTGAACAAGAAACGGTTGACTCACTTGAAAATAAAGATCATTTGTTTCAACAGCAATTGATCTGTGAAATAAAAAACGGCGTTCAAAAAGGACAATTAATCTTATTGGAAAATCAATACGCATTATCTGGAACAGTAGATCAGGAATATCAAGTAGGTGATATGATTTTCGTGACGATTGAAAGTGAGGGGGATCAATATTATGAAGGTCGTATTGATGGACCTAAACGAGATGTATATGTTTTAGGAGCAGCATGGTTATTTATATTGACTGTATTGATTGTGGGGAGGAAAAGTGGTTTGTTTTCTCTTGTTAGTTTACTGGTCAACGTCCTAGTCTTAATGGTCGCCATGCATTATTACACTAGTTTACAAAACGTCGGACTCTTACTGACTTGCAGCGGTTTAGTCATCTTCTTTACAATCGTTTCTTTGATTTTAGTCAGCGGAAATAATGAGAAAACTTACGCAGCTATTATTGCGACTCTGGCGGGTACTTTTTCCGCCTTGTTGATCGCTTATATTGCGA
>DVLR01000377.1 GCA_018715425.1 Candidatus Merdenecus merdavium | reverse complement strand
ATATAATACGGTGCTTTTACTTTAAATAGTCCCTTGATCTGCCCAGGTTTCTCTAAAGCATTGATCACCTCTATTTTTGTAACAATATCTGGAAATAGAGGTATCAATTCTTTTTGAAACTTCATGATTTCATTCATGGTTTTATTTTCTAATGGTTCCATGGAATAACTTCTCACGGATCTTCTAACAAATATCGTTTCGTATAAATTCATCTTTGTCACCCTTCAACTTTTTTCGTAACAATATTGTAACATATTCTCTACTCTTTTGACTATAGACAATCTAAAATTTTTCCTTACTATTTCTTAACTTTTCCTTAACTCTTCCTTAAACCCTTAAATCCCTTAATTACCTCTGTAAATTTTCTTTCACTTCTACCATACAGTGATCATAAATCCTATTTCTTTTGTAAAGAAATTGTAATACTTTTTTCTTCTTTACTTGTCCAGCATCTTGGAAAGTTCCGTTAAATATCCTCTAAATACTTGAAGTGCTTCTTTTACTGGTTCTTTTTTAGTCATATCCACACCACATAACTTTAGTAGCTCTATGGGGCTCATAGAGCTTCCTGAACGAAGAAATTGCAGATATCCATCCAATGTTTTTTCATCACCATTTAATATTTTTTTACTAATGGCAATGGCCGCTGAGAAACCAGTTGCATATTGATATACATAAAACGGAGTATAGAAATGGGGGATTCTTGCCCATTCCATTGCAATCTCTTCATCAATGACCACATCATCTCCATAATACAGCTGGTTTAATTGGTAATAAATATCGCATAGAGCATCGGCAGTTAATGGTTCTTTGGCCTCGGCCATTCCATGAACTATCTTTTCAAATTCTGCAAACATGGTCTGTCGATATAAAGTACTGCGAAACTGCTCTAAAAAATAATTTAATAAATAGGCCTTCTCTTTCTCACTCTGACTATTCTCTATTAGATAATGAATCAGTAATGTTTCATTTACAGTAGAGGCAACTTCTGCTACGAAGATCTTATATCCAGCATATACATAGGGCTGATTTTGATCGGAGTAATAAGAGTGAATGGCATGCCCCATTTCATGAGCTAAGGTAAATACATTCTTTAAATTATCCTGATAGTTTAACAGTACATATGGATGTGTTCCATATGGTCCCCAAGAATAAGCACCACTTCTCTTTCCCTGGTTTTCATAAACATCAATCCAGCCGCCATTAAGACCTTCCTTTAAGACCTTTTGGTATTCTTCTCCTAAAGGTTCTAATCCTTTACAGACAATCTCCTTTGCCTCCTCATATGGCACTTTTGCATGACTACTATGAATCATCGGCACATATAAGTCATACATATGCAATTCTTCTAATCCTAATACCTTTTTTCTCAATTTTAAATAATCATACATCACAGGAAGGTGGGCGTGTACCTCCTCTATTAAATGATCATATACTGAAACAGGAATCTGGCTTGCATCCAGTGCCGCTTCTAAAGATGACGGATACTTTCTTACCTTGGAAAAAAAGGCCTCTTGCTTTAAGTTGCTTACAAAGACTGCTCCTAATGTGTTTTTAAAGTTTAAATATCCTTGATACATGGCTTTAAATGCGCCTTTTCTAATATCTTGATTACTACTTTCCATAAATAATCCATATCTGCCGTGAGTTAATTCCACTTTCTTACCATCTGGGCCGATGATTTCTCCGAATTTTAAATCCGCATGATTAAATAAAGAATAGATCTGATCAGGCCCTTCTGCAATTTCTTCTACTTCTGCAAGTAACTCTTCTGTTTCCCTATCCAAAATATGTTCTTTTTTACGAATCATATTCGTCAGATATGTTTGGTATAATTTAAGCCCCTCTTCTTCATCTATGAATCTTTTTAAAACCTCGTCTTTCATATTTAAAATCTCCGGAACAAGGAACGCAAGCTTAGCAGATAATTCTGATAAAAGCATGCCAGCTTTATTTGAAAGCTCTTGATAAGTACTATTCCCAGCATTCTCATGAAGCTTTTGATTTGCATACCCATACACTCTTTCTGCTAACATATTTATGGTATCATTCAATTCTAAAGCTGATAAAAAGGTCTGGCTATCTCTGGATAATATACCCTGGTAGCCGCTTAATTCTAACATTTTTTCTTTTATCATCTCATATTCTTTTTGCCATTCAGCATCATTTTCATAAATATCTTCGATCTTCCATTTAAATTCTTTTGGCACATCTTCTCGTTTCATCACTTCATTTTGATTCATTTTGGCACCTCTTTCTTTTATGATATGCTCCTTATGAGCCTTAAGGAGATCCTTTCCTTCTAATATTTTCATTATGTTCTTTCAATATACTCATCTTATGCAAGTTTCTTTATTTCGTCAAGGTCACAGAGATAATTTTAAAAAAGTGTTGACAAATCATAAAAGAAATCGTATCATTGTATTAAGCAATTAATACAGTAGTACGTTTGCAATGATAGATAAAAGATACGATACATCAAACGATACAAAAATGAATTGAGGTGAAATTATGGCATGGAATTTAAGTTCCGAAAGACCTATTTATTTGCAGTTAATGGAGAAAATTGAGACAGATATTATTTCTGGCATCTATAAGCCAGGTGATAAACTATCATCTGTGAGAGAATTGGCAGCAGAAGCTGCTGTAAATCCAAATACCATGCAAAAAGCATTAGCAGAGTTAGAGCGAAAAAACTTAGTCTATTCTCAACGGACTAGTGGGAGATTTATAACGGAGGATCAAGAAATGATAAAAGAGATGAGAGATGAAATTGCTTTACAACAAATCAAAGAATTTCTGCAAAGAATGCAGCTATTAGGTTTTACGAAGGAGGAAGTAGAGAATCTAATTTTACAAAATTCAAAAGGGGGAAATGAATATGAATAATATTTTAGATTGTCAATCACTAACCAAAAACTACCACAATCTACAAGCACTATCTAATATCAATTTAACTTTAACTCCAGGAAAGATCATTGGTCTCTTAGGGCCCAATGGAAGTGGAAAAACAACATTAATCAAACTAATCAATGGATTGATTACTCCTTCATCAGGTGAGATCCTCATTGAAGGTAAGAGACCAGGTGTGGAAACAAAAAAGATCATTTCTTATCTTCCAGAGCGTACGTACTTAAATGATTGGATGAATATAAATCAATTAGTAGATTATTTTCATGATTTTTATCAAGATTTTGATCGTACAAAAGCGTATGATATGTTAAATAGATTAAATATAGATCCTAAAAACAAATTAAAAACCTTGTCCAAAGGAACGAAAGAAAAAGTACAATTAATTTTGGTGATGAGTAGAGATGCACACCTTTACTGTCTGGATGAACCCATAGCAGGAGTAGATCCAGCAGCCAGAGATTATATTTTAAGTACCATTATCAATCATTATAATCAAGACGCAACCATTCTACTTTCTACTCATTTGATTTCAGATGTAGAAAACATTTTAGATGAGGTTATTTTTATAAAAAATGGACAATTACAGCTCCATTCCAGCGTAGACGATATTCGTTTCCAACAAGGGAAATCCATTGATGCTTTATTTAGGGAGGTGTTCAGATGTTAGGAAAATTATTAAAATACGATATGAAATCAACAGCAAGACTTTTAATTCCAATTTATTTATTTGTACTTTTAACAGCATTGTTAACACGATTTGTAACCACTGTCAATTTCTTTTCTGATCACGCTCCTGTTGTTATCAATTTTATAATCGCATCCTTTGTGATCGCTTTAATTGCTTCCTTTTTTATAACCATCATTTACTTGGCGTACTATTTTTACAGAGCATTATTTACAGATGAGGGCTATTTAGCCTTTACTTTACCTGTAACCACGACAGAACATATTTTCTCGAAGTTGATTAACTTTATGGTTTGGAATTTGATAAACATACTAACCATCATCCTTTCAGTAGTAATTGTTTCATTTCATCATGAAATCATTGATTTCTACAATCAATATAAAGAACCACTCTTTACGCAATTCAAAATATATACAGGTACTTCTGTTGGAACCTTTATAGTCCTCTGCGTTATTGCCATGTTCTTTGCTATGATAATGAGTAATATGATGATTTTTGCTGCTATCGCTATTGGTCACTCTATGGGCAGAAGAAAATTACTAAATTCTTTTCTCATGTATATTGTACTAAACCTGGCTTCCAATATGATCACTACTGTCATTGTAACGATCTTTGGATTATCCAATACAACAGAAAGTCTGGTAAGCTCAAATATGAATGATTTTATTCACCTTTCCTTTTGGACTAATAATATCACTTCTATTCTGCTATCCATTGTCTTGTTCTTTGTTACAAAATACTTTATGACGAAAAGGCTCAACTTAGATTAAACACATTGATTAAGGGATTTCTCATTTTCGAGAAATCCCTTATTTTGTATCTACTCCAAAGGAGATGGTTCTATTCTCTTTTTTGCTTAGAATCCATCTTTTTTATATTTATTTGATTTTTTTCATGATTCGTGATGCTTTTTAATGTCTGAAATGTCGCATTCCAGTAAACACCATCGCAATTCCATACTCATTACATTTATCTATAGAATCCTGATCTTTAAGAGATCCTCCTGGCTGAATAATGGCCTTAATTCCAGCTTTATGAGCTTCTTCTACGCAATCAGAAAATGGGAAAAATGCATCTGACGCTAATACTGCACCGTCTGTAGCATCTTCTCCTATTAATTCTTTTCCATGTTCTATGGCTTGTTTCGTCGCCCATATTCTATTTACTTGACCAGGTCCAATTCCTACTGTTTGTTTATCTTTTGCCAGTGCGATGCCATTAGATTTTACGTATTTTACTACCTTCCATGCAAATAACAAATCCTCCATTTGTTTCTTTGTTGGTTGAGCCGTTGTTACAACTTCTAATTCTTCATCCTCTTTCAATAATTTACTATCAATGGTTTGAACAATCACTCCACCATTTACTTTCTTTAGATCATAGGATTCTGAATGTTGGGCAACTGAGATATCTTTTAATTTTAAGATTCTTATATTCTTCTTTTTACACAAGATTTCTAATGCATCTTCATCATAATCGGGTGCTACAACCACTTCTAAAAATATTTTGTTCATATCTTCTGCAATTGCTTTTGTTACGGTTCTATTTAAAGTTACAATACCGCCAAAAATAGAGGTTTCATCAGCATGGTATGCTTTATTCCAGGCTATTTCAATCTCATGGCCACTTCCTACTCCACAAGGATTGCCATGCTTACACCCTACTACCGTTGGTTCTGTAAACTCTTTTAATAATTCTAAAGCACCATGAGTATCATTGATGTTATTAAAGGATAATTCCTTTCCATGTAATTGCTGTGCATCTGCTATAGAGCCTTTTTTATCACCGATCTCTCGATAAAAAGCTGCTTTTTGGTGTGGATTTTCTCCGTATCTCATATCCTGCACTTTTTCAAAAGTCATCGTTAAGGTTTCTGGCATTTCATGATCTTGTCGCTCTTTTCGTAAGTAATCTGCTATTAAGGTATCATAACTAGAAGTATGCATAAATACCTTCTGCATCAAATAAAACTTCGTATCTACAGAAATCTCTTTCTTCTCCTTTAATTCCTCTAATACAACAGCGTAATCCGTTGGATCAACAACAACGGCTACATCCTGATAATTCTTTGCTGCTGATCTTAGCATAGTAGGTCCGCCGATATCGATATTTTCTATGGCCTCTTCCCTTGTTACTCCATCCTTTAAAATGGTAGCTTTAAAAGGATATAGATTTACGATTACAATATCGATGGTATCAATCTGTAATTCTTTTAATTGTTCCATATGTTCTTTTTTAGATCGCATAGCCAATAATCCAGCATGAATGTTAGGATGTAATGTCTTTACTCTTCCATCTAAACATTCTGGAAAACCTGTGATTTTTGATACTTCTACAGCTGGTACTCCCTCCTCAACTAATCGCTGAAAAGTTCCACCAGTAGAAATGATTTCCACACCTAAATTCACAAGTTCTTTTGCTAATTCTACAATTCCTGTTTTGTCTGAAACACTAATTAACGCTCTCATGATTATCCTCCATTACTGTGTACTTGCATGATCATCCTTTACCAAACAATGTTATGCAACATAACATTGCTTCAAGATAAAACTCCTATAACAAAAAACCACCTGAGTAACCATGTATCTACATACGGTGGTTGCCCAGGCGGTCGGCTTTAATCTTATGCTATACTCCCTGTAGGTATTCCCCTACTTATCCGCCAGTCATATAGCTATCTATACCTATCTTACACCAAGCTCCTCTGATTATCAAGTATGAATTTCCATTCCATTCTCAAAGATGAACATCGATCTCTATACATGGATCTTTTTACATGAATCTTTTTATATAAACCTTTTTACATGAATTCTTTATCCTAAACTAACGTGAACTTTATAAA
>DVLR01000376.1 GCA_018715425.1 Candidatus Merdenecus merdavium | reverse complement strand
AGGATCCACCAAAGGGCAATATTTTTAGTGAATATCTGGTTCCACCCTTAACAGTGCTAATGATTCTTGGACCCATACCAATAGAAAATTCAGTGACAGTAATTCCATTCTTCTTAGCTAGTAAAAAATGACCTAGCTCATGGAAAAAGATAATTATGCTAAACATAACAATTGCGAGAATAATGCTCAATTTACCACCTGCTTTCAATATAATCGTATGTCTCTTGCTCAATTTCTAATATTTGCTCCATGGTTGGAGCCTCACATACAGAGTGTCTACTCATACACTCTTCAATAATTTTATAAATATCTAAAAAGTCAATGCTCTTATGTAAGAATTTACTTACAGCTTTTTCATTTGCAGCATTCAATACTGTTGGCATAGAACCACCAGATTCTATAGCTTGATAAGCATATGAAAGTCCTAAGAAAGTCTCCATATCAGGTTCTTCAAAGGTGATTTGTTTTAAGGTCTTAAAATCTAGGCGCTTACCATTTAAGAACCTTCTTTCAGGATAATACAAAGCGTATTGAATTGGCAATCTCATATCTGGAGTACCAAGTTGAGCTATAACAGAACCGTCAATGCATTCAATCATAGAATGAATGATACTTTGAGGTTGCAACACTACTTCTATTCTATCCAGATCCATGTGAAATAACCATTTCGCTTCAATGACTTCCAAGCCTTTATTTACCAATGTAGCAGAGTCTACGGTTATCTTTTGCCCCATGGCCCAATTTGGATGTTTTAAAGCATCTTCTAACGTAACTTTTGATAAATCCGCTGTTTTTTTCCCACGAAACGGTCCACCTGATGCCGTCAAAATAATCTTATGAACCTCTTTTTCCTTTTCTCCATGAATGCACTGATAAATAGCGGAATGTTCACTGTCAACAGGAAGAATTTGAACACCATGTTTTTTTGCAAGTGGCATAATAATATGTCCTGCCGTTACTAAGGTTTCTTTATTTGCTAAAGCGATATCCTTCCCTGCCTTAATAGCCCCAATGGTGGGCCGTATTCCAATCATACCAACGACGGCAGTAACTACGGTTTCGGCCTCTTCCATCACCGCAATTTCCATTAGTCCTTCCATTCCAGTTAAAATCTCTACTTCCAAATCCTTTACAGCTGCTTTTAATTCTTTTGCTTTTGTTTCATCGTATACAGCTACTTTTTTAGGTCTAAATTCCCTCATTTGTTTTTCTAATAATGAAATGTTTTTATTTCCAGTCATGCCCAAAACTTCAATATCTTTGTTGTGCCTTACTACGTCTAACGTTTGAGTTCCAATGGATCCCGTAGAACCCAATATAACTATTTTTTTCACTTGGTTATCCTTTCTATAAGAACATCGTACCTAAAAAATAAATAATAGGGGCCGTAAAGATGACACTATCAAAGCGATCTAAAATCCCCCCATGGCCTGGGATCAATGTTCCATAATCTTTTATATTATGATTTCTTTTGATTGCCGAAGCTGCTAGATCTCCCACTTGTGAAATCATAGCACCAATGGCACTAATGACCATAAAAATTATGATAGTATTACGAGTTGTGGTCAAATATTTTGTTACAACAAGAGCATAGATACCGCCAATGATAGCTGCTCCGACAATACCTCCGATTGCCCCTTCTACAGATTTTTTAGGACTTAATTTGGGAGCCATTTTATGTTTTCCAATGAGCATGCCCACACAGTATGCACAGGTGTCACATCCCCAGGAACAAATAAAGATGAGCCAAACAAGGAATGCACCATCGGTTAACATTCTAGTTCGATAAATATAAGAAAGCATGACTGCAACGTAAAACACGCCAAAATATGCTGACATTACCTGAATACTTTGATATTTAGGAAATGTAAATACATAGACAAACATCATAACCACTAGTATTCCAATAGCAGCTTCTAGGAGATGTTCCTCTAATCCAAAATAGATTAGGAGATAAATCCCAATAGTTCCCCCATATCCAGCCAATGCTAAAGAAGTCATTCCTTTGCTTTCATCCACATTCATAACTTTATAAAACTCTCTAAGTCCAATAAGAGAAATGATGAAAGTTGTTGCAAATAGAATTGCTCCTCCTGATATAATAGTAGCCAATGCAATCACAATCAATAAAATACCACTAAGTAATCTTGTCTTAAACACTATTTTTCCTCCCTTACGCCTCCAAAGCGCCGATCCCTAAGATTGTATTTCTCAATTGCTTGTTCTAGCTCTTGTTTATTAAAGTCTGGCCAATGTACATCTGCAAAATAAAACTCTGTATAGGCTAATTGCCAGAGTAGAAAATTAGATAATCTCATTTCTCCACTGGTACGAATTAATAAATCTGGATCTGGTAAGCCCGTTGTATCTAGATAGTTAGAAAAAATATCCTCATTAATATCTTCTGCTTGAAGTCTTTCTTCTTTTATATCTTTCGCCAAGTGTTTGATTCCTCTTATAATTTCATCTCTTCCACCGTAATTAATTGCAATTTGAAACTTTAATCCAGTATGTTCTGCTGTCTTTTGTACTAAGTTTTTAATACTGTCTTGAAGATCTTGGTCTAATCTTGAAATATCTCCTAAGATCCTTATTTTCATATTATTCTTTACTGCGGTCTTTAATGCTGTCTTCATATAATTTCTAAGTAATTTCATTAAAGCCGATACTTCATCTTCGCTACGATTCCAGTTTTCCGTTGAAAAAGCATATACCGTTAGGTATTCGATTCCCATTTTATAAGCTTCTTCACATATAATTTCTAGATTTTTACTTCCTTTTGTATGTCCATAGTTTCTCGGCATCCCCTTACTTTTGGCCCAACGACCATTTCCATCTAGAATAATCGCAACATGGTTTGGTATTCTCATGTCTTTTATCACATTAGCCTCCTATAAATAAGAAAAGGACAACTAAACCACCTGTTTTTTACTATCTCTGGTGATTCAGATGCCCCTCTTTTACTGCCCCTAAGCAACAGCAAAGGGGACTTTCCTTTTATTTTCTTAAACTGTCATAATTTCTTTTGACTTTTCTTCTACTGCATCATCAATTTTTTTGACGTATTTATCTGTCATTTTTTGAATATCATCTTCTAATACTTTAATATCATCTTCTGATACATCATCGGATTTTGCAAGTTTTTTAAATGTATCATTACCTTCTCTACGAATGTTTCGAATGGCAACTTTCGCTTGCTCGCCTTTTTTCTTCACTTCTTTTGCTAATTCTTTCCTTCGTTCTTCGGTTAATTCTGGGAAAACTAAACGGATCAATTTACCATCATTGGTTGGATTAATTCCTAGATCAGACATCATAATTGCTTTTTCTATGGCAGATACCATGCTTCCTTCCCATGGTTGAATTTGGATCATTCTCGGTTCTGGAACTGATATATTTGCTACTTGTTGAATTGGTGTAGGAGTACCATAATAATCTACTTTAATTCTATCTAATACACGTGGGTTGGCACGACCTGCACGGATCGTTCCCATCTCTGATAATAAGCTCTCAAAAGATTTTGTCATCTTATCATTATAAATCTTCATTTTCTCATCCATAACACTTTACTCTCCTTTACCTGTCCTCTGTTATTATTGGTTAAACAGTAACTTTCGTACCGTTGAAATTACCGTTTACTGTATTCACAATACTATTTGGTTCATTTAATCCAAATACTAGCATAGGCATATTATTTTCCATACATAAAATAGATGCCGTCATATCCACCACAGCTAATTTCTGATGGATAACGTCTTGAATAGCGATCTCATCGTACTTTTTAGCATTTTTATTTACTTGTGGATCACTATCGTAAACACCATCTATGGATTTTGCAAGTAAAATTCCATCTGCTTCTATTTCTATTGCTCTCAGTACAGTAGCTGTATCCGTTGAAAAATATGGATGCCCAGTACCACCTGCAAAAAAGGTTACAACACCTTGTTCTAATCCTTTTACCGCCTCATCTTTAGTATATAGTTTTGCAAAACCTCCACATACGAAAGGGGTCATTACTTGAGTTTGTAGGCCTACGGATCTAAAGATCTCTGAAACATAGATGCAGTTCATCACGGTTGCAAGCATTCCAATTTGGTCAGCTTTTGTACGATCCATGTTTTCACTGGTACGTCCTCTCCAAAAGTTACCTCCACCGATAACAACTCCAACTTCCATTCCTTTATCTACAATCTGCTTTACTTGTCCAGCGACCTCTAACACGGTAGCTTCATGAAAGCCCGTTTTATTGTCACCTGCTAATGCTTCGCCACTTAATTTCAGCAATACTCTTTTCATTTGGCACCTCTGTATCTTTTCTTGTTTTTCTTTCCCCACACTTAAGCAAAGGGAACGTTCCTCTTATTCCCTACATTTGGTTAAGGGAACTCAACTGTATTTTTTGTCCGCTATGTGCAGACTCTATTCTTGTACCATTATATCACACTTAAGTAAAATGTGAACCTCCATTTTTATAAAATTATTCCGTGTATTTTTATAAAAGGATTCTGAGATATGGTTTTCTGATAAACATCTTCCATCTATCTAGTGATCCATAGTCATCAGAGAAAGTGTGAGTTTTGATAATTGGTAAAGATCCTCTATGGTCGTGAATTCCTTTGTAGAATGGCATTCATTCATGGCACTTGCCAAAACAATACCAGTGATTCCATGAACTGAAAGATGGTTATTATCGCTGCCACCAAAGGTACCTGATAGATGACTCTTTAATCCCTGTTTCTCACAAGCATCCTCAAATCGTTTCACCACGGGATGATCCAGTGGAGTTTCATAAGCATCTACCATGGTTTTTGTAGTAATGGTAATTTCTGCTCCGTATTCTACTCCTGTATCTTCAAAGGCAGCTTGAATAAGCTCCATTTGCTGGGTAGCTTTTTCTTTTGAATAGCTCCTTACTTCACCTTTTACCACACAGTGATCGGATACAATATTCGTCGCCAATCCCCCACTTATGGTCCCAATATTTACGGTGGTGTCCTCGTCAATACGTCCTTGCTTTATACTGCTAATACTCTGCGCAGCTACAGCAATTGCATTGATCCCCATTTCGGGTGCAAAACCTGCATGGCTTGCTTTTCCTTTTACTTTAATTTCAAAGGACAAAAAGGTTGGTGCTTTATAAGCTGCTTCCCCAATGGCACCTGTTAAATCCAGAACATAGGCTTCTTTTGATTGCAAGCGACTATACTCTATATGAGCAGCTCCAACGCAGTAAATCTCCTCTGCTACAGTAAACAGGATCTCTATAGGACGAGAATCTAGATTGTTTTCTATGATCACTTGTAAACCTTCTAATATTGCTGTAACTCCAGCTAAGTCATCGGCTCCAAGAATGGTATCTCCTGCACTTGTAATCCTTCCATCATCATGTATGACTGCTTTTTTACCTTTTGCT